>JAESUD010000152.1 GCA_016763335.1 Emcibacteraceae bacterium
AAGATACTGGAAAATGACCTTGGCGGGGCTATTTCCAGTGATGAACGTAATATTCTGGTTGATATTTTTGCCGATGCCGGACTTGAAATATGGGATATGTTTGCCGCGCAGCTACTTAAAACATCAGAAGAAAAAAGATTTAGACGAGGTTTTGAAACCGCGACACTGACATATGAAGCATCCTGCCCGATTTCAACGGCTGAAAAACTTCTGGCCCTACACCGCGCCGGACGGCTTAAAATAATTAAAGGCGTTAAATCAGTCGACTTTATTAAAGATGATGATGCTTATTTAATCAGTCATGAATTTGGCCAAGATAAAGCAACCATTCTCATCAATACCACCGGAAGCGTTGACCGTGACGTAAGGAGCAACAAACAACCAGAGCTGATTAAAAAAATGGTTTCGCATGGCATGCTGTACCCCTATAAATGCGGCGATGATGACATGCCGGGCGCCGATGTGGACATGAAAGATTTCCGCATTTTGGGAACAAAAAACATTCATATGGCAACCATGTTTTTATGGGGGCCGGGTTTTTTACAAGCGGGGCAATTATTATGGCAACAATAGTTGACCGCATTCTAAAATCGCTATTTAATAAAAATATTCAGGGAGAGAAAAGATGAAACTCACGAACAAGCTATTTTTAATATTCACATTTATCGTTTTCGGTTGCTCAGAAGCCGAGATGCCATCAAATGATAATGAAATCTCCACACCAAAAGCCATAGGCATGGTGGTTACGGCTAACCCGGTTGCCACAGAAGCAGGGCTTGAAATTTTACGTGCTGGCGGTAGCGCAATGGACGCGGCCGTTGCCGTTGAAGCAACATTAAGCCTCGTGGAACCACAAAGTTCCGGCTTTGGCGGCGGCGGCTTTATGGTTCATTACGACGCCGATACAAAAAAAGTAGAATATTATAATGGCCGTGAAAAAGCACCTTCGGGTGCCACGAAAGAATTATTTTTTGATGAAAATGGCGTACGTCTTCCATTCTTAAAAGCAAAAAATAGCGGCATGTCAATTGGTGCGCCGGGCGCCGTTGCACTGCTTAACCTCGCTCATCAGGATCACGGTAAGCTTGCATGGAAAGAATTGTTCGCCCCGGCACTTCGCCATTCGACGGACGGTTTTGCCGTTTCGCCGCGTATGCATAACTCTATTATTGCCTATGAAAAGAATTTCTATAAAACGACAGATCAAGGCCCGACGGAACTCTATAATTACCTTCACCTTGAAGACGGAAGCCCGCTTCTAGCTGGTCATATCCTAAAAAACCCTGCTTACGCTGAAACTCTTAAAATTGTTGCCAATGATCCTGCTGATTTTTATCGCGGGGATATTGCGCAAAGCATTGCAAGTGCAGCGCAGCAAATGCCAAATGGCGGCACATTATCCGTAGACGATATTGCCAACTATAACGCTGTTAAACGCGATGCATATTGCAGTAAATACAGAAACACCACACTTTGTGGCTCGGCCCTGCCCTCATCATGGGTGTCTGTGTCAATGGTTATGAGCATCCTTAACGAAGCACCACAATTTTCAGATGCCGGTGCCGACGACCCACAAAACTGGACTTTACTGGCCGAAGCATTACGCATTACATATGCCGATAATAATCAATTTATCGCCGATGATGAATTTGTTGACGTTCCGATCAAAGGCCTCATGAGCGAAGCATACATAAAAGAACGCGCTAAACTTATTTCCCGTGAAGGTGCCAATGATAACATTCAATCCGGCAACCCATGGGCCTATCAAGACCAGCAAGCAAGCCTTGATTACGGTAAAGATGCCACCCTTGATACCCACGGCACGACACATTTTGTGATCGTTGATGCAGCTGGCAATGCCGTATCCATGACCGCAACGGTTGAGGGTTACTTTGGTTCACTGCGCATGGCGGGCGGGATGATATTAAATAACCAGCTTACTGATTTCTCGTTTGAATATGAAGATGCCGACGGTAATCCAATAGCCAATGCGGTTGCCCCCGGAAAGCGCCCGCGTTCATCAATGGCGCCAACCATAGTGCTTGACGCCGATGATAACTTCCTGATGGCTGTTGGCTCACCCGGCGGGCGTAATATCATATCCTATGTGGCAAAAACTGTGGTCGGCATTATGAGTTGGGGCCTTTCACCGCAGGAAGCCATCGATCTACCGAATATGGTAGCCAAAACCGAACAAGTGCGCATTGAACGCCACCGCGCCAAACCGGAAATTATTCAGGCACTTCGTGATTTTGGTTATGACGTGTTTGAAAGCGAAGGTGAAATATCAGGCCTAAGCGCCGTTCTTAAACTACCCGACGGCACCCTGCCAGGTGGCGCTGGCCCAAGACGCGAAGGCAGTGTCGGAATATTATATTCATCTGAATAGACACTCTTGCAGTGCCATATCCCCTGCGCTACAAAATCATTCCGTTTAAAATGGTCCCGTAGCTCAGGTGGATAGAGCGCAAGATTCCTAATCTTGAGGTCAGTGGTTCAAATCCACTCGGGATCACCACATTTTCAATGACTTATGTCTCGTATATATTAATAAAATATTTTTGGGTCGCATATGGGTCGCAAATGATGTTGGTTAACCACTCATGAAATTACCTATATTAGTCGACTAAAATCTTGAATGCTTTCTTTATTTTTTCCCATAACGACGGAGCAACATCCTGCGGCGTTTGCGGCTTTCGTGAGGGCGGCGGAGCACCTGTAGGTACTGGCGGAGCTATATTCTGACCACGAACCAATGCTATCCCATTTTGGTTCTCAACTATTTTTGTAGCACTTGTAGACCCAAAAGTTATCATAAAGGCGTGATGTACTGAAAGAACTCGGTCTTGTAGTTCCGGATCATCTTCTAAGTCGATAATTTTCAAACCTTCTTCTCGTAAAATGCTACGCTCAATATGCCTATCATGTGCATGGTGGCCATCACTCAATAGAAAGTGGGCTACACTTCGAGATTTTCGTGCCCCTTCATCATCGTCCATAAACATGCCCTCCAGTAATGTGCTTTCTGATATTTCTTCAGACCAGGCCAACGCATGAGCGGCTTTTTGTAGAAGTGTAGGATGATATTGAGCTAAAATGGGAGCCCAAACATTTGCCATTTTGGGATTATTATTAACCTCGTCTTGTGCTCGCTGAAATTCATTAATAAGCTCCCTCGCGGGTATACCGCCAAATTGCGGATCAATCGGGCCTAGATTACTATGTTTCCCCATTATGATATCGGTGCCCGTACAAGCAAGCATAGTTCCACCAGACATGCTAATTTGAGGAACAATAGTTCGAATATTGCTACCAAATATTTCTCTTAAATATTTAATTAATGATTCAGTCGCCGCAACATTACCCCCTGGGGAATGTAAAATCAGATCCAATCCATCTTCTTTAACAAGACCTTTAAAACAAGCCATAAACCCATTCTTATCATCATCATTGATTGAATAGATTGCTCCTGGCTTCGGTTGCAACCAACCTGAATAGTAAGCTACGGTATTTCTTTTTGTATGTTCACTTAGTTCTTTTAAATATTTACGACGCACGTCATCAAACGCTGATGGATGGCTATTGACTTCCTCTAGGATTTCATTCCAACTACCCATTTATTTCCCCTAATACAATGTCAAAAATATTTACTACTTCTTCGTAGAATTTGAAATATAGTCACCAACCTGAACTCGCTCCCAAGGTGCGAATGTTTCATTGCTGTCAAACAGAGAATTATATATTTCTGTTTGTCCCGTATAACCCGCCATATCTAGTATATTTTGATGTTGGTCGTTCCAGTTTGAATCGGATATATTTAATTTGTTGTCTTCTTTTTTATCAATTGGCATATCATGTTTCCAACTTGTTAGGATCTAATAATAAAGCAACACTTATAATACTGGACCTTTAACCAGTGTTTGTCAAATACCTCCTAAGCGGTATTAATTATTAATGCAATGTTTAATTCGCTTAAATAGTACAATTGATTAGTTAACAATAAGTAAAAAATTTTACACAATAGGAGGGGGGGGATCAAAAGTCTAAAGCTCTTCGATCGCCAAACCGACCAACCTACTCTTCTTTCAGTTACCGCAACAAAAAAAGTTTTGGGAAAATTGAAAAAAAACAAGCATTATCCCTTATTATCATATTGTTAATCGAAAATAATGGGGTGAAATTAAGGTACAAAAAATGCATCAAATTCGGTGTTTTCGATACAAAATTAAATTTTTCTAATTTCATCAACCTTCATTAATAGCGGTGGTCTCGACCGGCAAAAAGCTCAATGAAAAAATACCGATGGCAAAAGCAAACCGAAACTACTGGTGCTCACCACCCGCTTCACTTCATCGAAATATTTCTAATTCGCACTCCTGGACCATCACCATTTTCTGGAAGAAAAATCACACGCTCTGATAATGCTTCGACAATCTTTTGCAGTGTGAGAACAGTAACATTACCACCGCGTTCGTAACGGGTAATAGTATTAATTCCAACGCTGGCCAAAACTGAAAGGTCCTTGACCCCTAATTTAAGTGCCGCACGCGCCATTCTTATTTGTGCCGGTGTTACCATATTTGTCATGTTGTGAAATTATCACCACATGCGGCTTGACACAAGCTTCATCACATTTCATTATTATTGGTGATAATATCACGATTAATAATAATTATTGCACAATATATAGGAGATTATGATGAATAAACTATCCAGGAGGGGCTTATTAAAATCTGCGGTAACAGCGTCCATTATTAGCGGAACCGCAACTATGGTTGCAAATACCGCGGCGGCAAAACCAAAACCCAACGTTGTGCCTGAATTAATATCCAAATACAAAATTGCCAACAGGCTGAATTTTCCCAAATTCATACAAGGTGATGTTGCCATCGTAGATGAAACCATAAATGAATACCAAGGTGAAGGATGGTATTTATGGGATGATGGAATTTACAAAGCTGAACCCGCACCGATATTGACCGAAGGTTTTTATTGTGTCTATCAATATAGAGGACATGCATGCG
>JAESUD010000153.1 GCA_016763335.1 Emcibacteraceae bacterium
CGAAGGATATAGCCCACATATAATTTACGGTTATATTTACGCGCAGTGGCAATCGCCCTACCCGCATCTTGAATATTGGTCGCCAGCGGCTTTTCAACAAACACATGGGCACCCGCCTCCATCGCTTTAATGGCGTATGGGGCGTGGGTATCCGTAAAACTACTGATGATCACTACATCTGGGCTTTCACGCATCAATGCCGCATAAAAATCATTATAAAGTGCTGCGTCGGGGAAATGAGTGGTTACATTTTGCCATTTACTGAAATCCCGCGCTACAAGGCCGACAATTTCATTGCCTGCTATTGCAGCACATGCCTTGGCATGGGCAAATCCCATCGCGCCGACCCCGACCACTAATACTCTTGTCATACTCAAAGTTCCGGTTTGTTAATTTGCTGCAAAGCAATAAAAATAACCATTCCCACCAGTGGCGATCAGGTTTGGTTGACTACAGCCACGCGATGGATGGGCAAAATTCCAGGATGTCGGGTTTGCGCCACCGCCTGAACGGTCATGATGACCAGCATTCGCCCCGCCTTCTTCCGCGCTAGATGTCCAGTTATTACAGGTCATCTCACTGGCAGTTCCGTCAAGGTTTGATCCAGTGATAATATCATGCATGTTTGGGCTATCACCACGGCCATTGACCATCATACCCATTTCCGTCAGGGAATTTTCCTTGGAAAGCTTATTATTATCAGAATGTAAATCAGCCACATTCATGGCCACCATAACCCCTTTGGCATTATACCACGGGCCATCTCCAATGCGGTCTTTCGCATTAACACCGCCTTCACCGTTAGTGCTTAAATAGGCTTTCCAGTTTTTATCGCCCTGTCCGGCGGCTGTGGCCAACGATTTACAAATCATATCGGCACCATTTAGGCCGCCAAGATTGGCCCCTTCGCCTGATCCTTTACTGGTAATGAAAAAACTAAGCGAACTATCCTGCGCTTGCGCAGTATTATAAACAAACAACGCGCTGATCAGCGCCAAAAATATCTTCATAATCCTCATGATAGGCTCCCATTGTTATTGTTAAGCCAACTGTAACAAAAAAGCACAGCGGAAGCGATTAAAGAATTTTGATGATTAATAAGTATCAAAACGCGTAGCCTTTAGATCATTTATAAGTTCACCGCAATTTGGAAACTTATCCCCACATTGGCTCTTAATAATCTCCCCATTAAATTCAAATACACCAACATCATCTGGTATATAAAAATGGTATGCTGCTGTGTCAGTTTTTTCGCTTGGTTTGTGCAAAACACCACTTGGATATAGTTTTTTAATCTTGCCGAGTGTCATACCGATCTGGCCGCCACCGACCACCTGATATTTTGGATTATCTGTTGAAAGCCTGAATATAGCCATCCACTCACCACCTGCATAAACTTTAACAACACCGCAATTCAGAACATGAAGGTCAAAAATAAAATAGGCAGAACCTTCACCACTATCTTTTTCAACTTGCACTATTTCCCCATCATAAAGCACATCCCCGATGGGAGTACCTACTTTTACGTCACATATAAAACCCTTTTTATACTGAACCAAAGCAAATGCTGGGAGAGTTACCCCCAGAATTGCAATGACAAAGATCATTATTTTAAAAGAATTTCTCACTGACAATTCTACCCGTACCATTCAATTGCATTTTCCCTGTATGTACCAACCATTTCTAGTTTTAATGACATGTCTTCGTCGGTTTTAATTCGAAAATTATCGTTAACAATCGCATCATAATATTTAATAAGTGAAGAAATTTACTGTTTTCAACCCCATCATATAATCTTCACAATATGGAAACTTGTCACCGCACTTTTTCATGATGGATGAGGCATCGATGGTAAAAACACCCAGTTTATCAATTGAAAAACTATATTGTCCGCCTGAGCTACCCATCCCATCAAATTGAAATGCTAAAATTGCCTTAGGATAAATAATTTTCAATTCCCTTAACGTCATCCCGACATGTGCGCCACCTGCAGTTACATATTTACTTGGACCAATGCTCACGCGGAAGACATCACCATTATCATCTGTAATTGCACTGACTATTGCGCAGTTTTCAACATCAAAATTATATTTAAGGTAAAAATCTCCCTCTCCCATGATACGCTCAACAGTTACTTTCGAGCCTTCATATAAAATCTCTCTTATATTAATACCTGCAACAATACCGCAAATATCCCCCTTCTCCAATTGAATAGGAGAAAGGGTATTGTCTTGCGCTATTGCTTTAATATTAAAAATACTCATGGTTAAGATTAAGAAAAAAAATTTCAACTGATTATGCCTTTTATTTTTTGGGAACTGTCGGTTTCTCTCTTGGTGTCGGAATAGCCATCCAGCGCCTATAAAGACCTATTGTACCTTCTCTAACTGGCTTAGTATTCACATGTATTCCTTGATTACTTTGTTTCCTTATTTTCCAATGATAATTCAGAATTGCACTGTCCCGCACCAAAAGCATCTCCGATTGGCCTCATTAAGGACGATGGGACTACGCCAATTTCTTCAAGATATGGATAGCCATAAACTGTTCCCCCCTCAATTTGAGCGACTTCAGTTATAACTTGCAAACCATCTTCACAACTAAAGACGAAACTATTCACTAGTTTTTCCTTTGTTCCGTCTACTCCGTCGTTAAAATAAGCATCGATAAAATAAAACAAATGGGCTTTATCGTTGTTAAACCAATCAAGTTTTACTCTACTAACAATTTGAAATCTATAATCACCATAATTATAAGTTAATTCATTACGTTGAATACCTTTTTTCTCCCAAATGCTAGTGTCCTTTGGGAACGCGAAAGTAAACCAAACAGGAAGAGAAATACAAATTAGAGAGTCATTTTTCCCACAACCATGACCAGTTGTACTAACATAAAATGAAGATGAATATGATACATACTCATCTTCGATAGATATTTTATTACTTCCACCATTCGACCTTGAAAGTTCGGTGTATATAAATTCCTTTTTCTCACCTGCAAATGATATTGAGGTCATTATTATAACAGCCCAGATAAGTAAGGAAATATTCAGCATAAAAGACTTTTTATTAAACATAATGAAATTCATATTTTAACCTCTGTAAAAACTAATAACCAAGTGGTGAAACCCTATATTTCGGATCATAAAGTTTTCGTATTAAATCTTTAGCTTTTTGATCCGTGACTTTTTCAATATATTGAATTGCATCATGTCTTTTAGCCGGATCTTTAATTGCCATAGCCCGCCTCATTCTTTCTTTTAATTTTTGATCAGAATGCCATCCCTCATGGGATGTGGTATGGGCCCTCTCTTCTTGGCTAAGTGATGGATCAAACGCTTTATCATATATCGAACCGCATCATTCAAATTTGTCGCAACTACAGATTTACTCGAATCATAGCGGCTTTGCCTTTTAGCCCTAATATCTGGAATTAACTTTTGAACATTCTGCCATGCTTTTTGAGCTTCCAGCTCATTACTCTGTTGAAGTTTTTTAATATAATCACTTGTATTGTCTTCCCATACTTTCATAGCTGCCACTTCATCTGCATCCATTAAACTATAATAATCCGGATATTCGGTACATTCCGGTTTTCCTGTTCTTCGGTCAATGCCACATGTCCATTTATCTTCAGGCTTATCCCGTAAAACCTTTTGCGATGAAATATCGATTATTGAAGGATCAATAGTCGCAGACTGTTGATTATTAGGTGTCATACCACCATTACTATCATTACCATGAGGTGAATTCAAGGAACCTTTTGTACTTAAAGGTTGTTTTTTATGTGTTGGTAGTGTGTCCTGATAAAGTTTTTCTTTTAGCGGGTTTTTTAGACCTGCGGCGAAAGCACCACGTTCAACGGAACCAGCTAGTTTTTCCTGCTTCTCTTTCAGCATTACATGTGCGAGAGAGAGATGTTTTCAAGGTCAACTTCCTCAGGGTACGGTTTCAACATTTCTTCTATACGGACAAGTTCGTTTAAATCAAGGTCAATAAACCTGTCTTTGGTATAATTTATAAATTTAGTCATTGTTTATTTCCTTTATGGGTTATCTAAAAAGTGTCAGGTGGGCGCCCAATATAGTCAAATGAAATTTATTCATAAAAAAAGCCCCGCCTGTTACTCACGGGCGGGGCTTGATATGGTTTATTTTGGCTTTATTTGCTTCGGTATGCGGCCTCGACGAGGTCATACTGGGCGGATAATTCAGCGAGGCGGTTGATGCTGTCTTTACCCGGTTTTTGATCGGCGTCCGAATTGATATTATACAGATAACGGATCATGCCACTAAGCATCGCTTTAGGATAGATGATGTTAGGTGTACCAAGGGCGCGAACAGCCGCATGAACACGGTCAAATTCGGCATTGGCGGCATCACCACGTTCTTCGTTTGATTGACCACTATATTGACGGTGAAGCGCACCATGTTCTGCCTTTGCTTCCTCTTCAAGTTTCCTTGATTTGGAAAGCAGTTCAGAAATATGCCCCTGAAGTTCCGTTTGTGCGACAATATCGGTAACATTTACCCCTTGTTCAGTGACCCGTGGGTCGACCATCAAGTCAAAACTGGCGGTTGATGAATTACCACCAATTGTGATACGAGCCTGATATGTGCCCGGCACAGCCATCGGACCATCGCCAAAACGTCTGTCTGCATCCTTATTCCACGGGCCAAGATGGGCCATATCCCAATGAAAAC
>JAESUD010000016.1 GCA_016763335.1 Emcibacteraceae bacterium
AAGTCCGTGATTAATACCTTCGACTTTACCAGCTTCCATTGGGCCGCCGGATACGAAAACGGTCGGGATGTTAAGGCGAAGTGACGCCATTAACATGCCCGGTGTGATTTTGTCGCAGTTGGAAATGCAAACCATGGCATCGGCGCAGTGGGCGTTTACCATATATTCGACACTATCGGCGATGATCTCGCGGCTTGGCAGGGAATAAAGCATGCCGTCATGGCCCATTGCAATGCCGTCATCAACGGCGATTGTGTTAAGTTCTTTGGCTATGCCGCCGTGTTTTTCAATTTCGCGAGCAACCATCTGACCAAGGTCTTTTAAATGCACATGGCCGGGCACGAATTGGGTAAAGCTGTTAACAACTGCTATGATCGGTTTTCCAAAATCTTTATCGGTGACACCGGTCGCACGCCATAAGGCCCTTGCGCCAGCCATATTACGGCCATGGGTAGATGTTTTGGAACGAAGTACAGGCATATTGATACTTTCTTGGCAATCTTTGATGAAATGTCTGTAATAAATATCAGTTTTATGTCATTTGTCGATACATAAGTGATGAAATAAGGGAGGACTTTATGCGTAGTGACAATAATTCCGGTGTATCGCCGGAGATATTAAAAGCCATCATGGATGAAAATGCTGGTGATGCGGTGGCATATGGTGGTGATAATGTTACAGAAGCGTCGCAGAAAAAGCTGAGAGAAGTTTTTGAAAATAAGACTTTAAAATCTTATAACCTTATTTCAGGAACCGCGGCAAACTCGCTTATCATTGCTACGCTATCCCCAACATTTGGTGCTATTTTTTGTCATCAGGACAGCCATGTTTACGGCGATGAATGTGGGGCAAATGAATTTCAGACGGGTGGTGCAAAACTTGTGCCGCTTAAAGGACATAACGGAAAAATCACCACAGGCGAACTCGAAGAAGCCATTGGCCGGTTTATCATTGGTGAAGCGCATCATAGTCAGCCGTCAATGCTGAGCATCGCTCAAACCACGGAAGCTGGTACCGTTTATACACCAGATGAAATTCACGCTTTATCATCGGTTTTAAAAAAGCATAATTTAAAACTTCATATGGACGGGGCACGTTTTGCCAATGCAATTGCTAAAATAGGCTGTAGTCCGGCTGAGATGACATGGCAGGCGGGTGTTGACGCGCTTTCATTTGGTACAACAAAGAATGGCACGCTTGGGGCTGAGGCGGCGATTTTCTTTAATGATACAGAAGATGGCAGTTTTATTTACCGCCGTATGCGAAGTGGGCATTTGGTGTCAAAGATGCGCTTTATTTCAGCGCAGATCATTGCATATCTAGAAGAAGACTTATGGCTTAACAATGCGGCCCATGCCAACGCGATGGCCGATAAATTATATCAAGGTGTAAAGGAAGCGGATGGAATTTCGTTTTCTTTTCCAGTGCAGTCAAATGTAATGTTTGCCGTGCTTGAAAAGGAACTGCACGAGAAATTATGGCAGGCCGGGTTTCGTTTTTATACCAGAAATGTAGCAGGGGTCAGCAGCACAAGATTGGTAACGTCATTTAATACAGATATATCATCAATAGAAAAATTTATTAATATCGTACAAAATTAAATTCTAAGCCATTGATATAAACTATTTTTTAATATTTTATATGTTATCCATCAAACTATGATGATTAATAAAATATTTAATATATTCGTTGTTCTTCTTGCCGTGCTTTTTCTAACGGGATGCGACAGCATGCAGGAACAACACAAAAAAACACTTGAAGAAAAGCTTTTTGAAGATTTTAGGTTTTCTGAAAAATCTGTTCGTGCGCGGGTTGACTTAATTGTCGCTGCCAGTAAACAGAAGAATTATATTCTTGCCATGAACCAACTAGGAATATTGTCGGCAACACAGATTAATAATTCTGCGCAAGCCCGGTCAATAAAATTATTGATGGTTCAATTACGTTTCAGTATGGAAGAGCAAGATTTGGCCGCAAGGATGGTTATGATGGATAAAACCAACATAGCCTCTAAGCTTGTCGAACAATAAGGCGTACTTTAAACCTCTTTTCACTAAAACATTGACAGAACCCATAAAAATAACCCAATATCTTGAAATTAAAGCTCGTTTTAATGGGAATGGTGAATGGATAAAACTACATCCAGTTTAATTTGGAAGCTCGTTATTGCCTCACTTTGTGTGGGGCTTGTTCTAAGCTTTTTCAATATTGATCCAGTTGAACTGATCAATGATGTTCCAGAAACTTTTGGGAAAATTCTCGGGGTTATTCTCGATATTGTTGATTGGGCAGGTAAATATATTCTGCTCGGTGCGATTATCGTCATTCCTATTTGGCTAATATTTAACATCAGAACGATCTTTAATAAATTCTTTAAAAAGAATAAATAATACCTGTTCAGAGGTATTGTTTTTAAAGGCTTCAATAAGGACGCATCAAAATAAAGGGTATAATGATGTCATTAAAAAATACGGATAATTCATATGGTTGGGTCGCAAAGACCTTTCACTGGGGAATGTTAATAATTATATTTGGCCAGTTTTGGCTTGGTGGTAATTTCAAGAATGAAGAATATCAAGGCATGGGACTTGGTGGATACCATTTTTCAATTGGTGTACTTATTCTAATTCTTATGATTGTACGGTTTATTTGGCGGGCGAAAAACCCGGTTCCGGAATTACCGGAAGGAACAGGTAAGCTTCAGGCTATCGGTGCCCACGGATTGCATATATTATTTTATATACTGCTTATCGCATTGCCAATTGCTGGTATTGCAATTGTTCAGTCAAAAGGTGGTTCAGTTTCCATGTTTGGACTGTTTACAGTACCAACGGTTCTTGCAAAGGCAGAAACATCCGCAGAGCTCGCCTCAACACTGCACGGTATATTTGCCAAATCAACATTTTTTGCAGTATTGTTGCATTTCGGAATGGCAATGTTCCATAATTTTGTTAAGAAAGATAATGTGCTTAGACGCATGCTTCCTTGGTAAAAGGCTAAGTAATTTTTTATTAAGGCGGGGTCATTTTTGATCCCGTTTTTTTATGTGCTACGTAATTTATTGAGGGTGCCTTTTATCCAGATATAGGCGACTACACCGGCTATAGCATTAGAAATACTGATGAAAATGAAGGCTGTTTCAAGGTCGTAATATTGTGATGCAAAATAAAATAGGGGTAGCTGTAGGAAAAACACTCTTAATGTTGATATGACAACGCCGGGCATGGGGTTACCCATACTGTTGAATATGGCATTGACGCTCATAACAAGGCCGTATAATCCGTAGGAAATCGGCACTACATATAAATAAGAAGTGGCGAGAGAAACAATAGCTTCTTCTTCGCGGAATAATTTAACGATAAAGGGGGCAAGTCCCCAAAGAATAATGGCACTTAAGGCACCCCAAATTAAGCAAAACAGGGTGATTTTTTTAATGCATTCATCAATTCTTTCGAATTTTTTTGCACCTAAATTTTGGCCGATAAATGGCCCGACAACGGCGGATGCTGTGAAAAATAACACCAATGATAATGTTTCGACGGTTGTTGCTATATGCGTGGCAGCAACCGCATCTGTACCATATCTTGCCACGATCGCAATTGTGATTGCTGCGACAATCGGAATGATCATATTTGTCCCGGTCGCCGGAATTCCCACATGCATTATTCTTTTGATGGTATTGCCAAAAGTGCTAATGGTTTCTTTGCTGAAACAAATAATATGATACCTATAATAAAGCGAATATGAAATTATCGCAAAGCTAATAAACCGGGTGATGAGTGATGCCCAGGCGGCCCCGGCAAAACCAAGTTCAGGAAAGCCGTATAATCCAAAAATAAGAAGTGGGTCGAGTATGGCATTGGCTACAGCAGATACAAGCATCAAATTACCTTGAAGTTTGGTATCTCCCAGGGCGCGCATTATCGCCCCCCCGATCATTGGTAAAACAATAAATAATGTGGAAAAATACCAAATTATTACATATTCTTTGATGAAAACCAGAACGCGTTCATTTGCCCCGAGCATCCTAAATAATGGGTCAATGGTCAGGAGCCCGACGACGGTAATAAATATTGAAAGGATAAATGTCAGGATGAGGGTATTGGTGGCCAGTCTTTTAATGTCTTCATGGTCGCCGTTGCCGGCAACACGGGCAAGCACGGATGCGACACCGGCACTTAAACCGATAGAAAGCGATATGACGATCATGGCAACGCGGGCTATAAAGCCCATCGCCGCCAGTTCTTCTGAGCCAAGTTTGCCGATAAAATAACTGTCAACAAATGTAAATGACATGGTGGCTGTCAAACCAATGGCCATGGGAAGTGCCATTCTTATGAGGTGTCCCTGAACGGATCCCGTGGTTAAATCTATTCTTGGCGATTTTTTTTTGGCTGACATTTTATACGAGGTGTCCTGAAATACTTTAAATATTATTTTTTCTAAATGGGGTCAGATGACCGTGAAGTCAATAGGGTGTTTGATATATTAAATTATACTGTAAAAATAAAAGGAGTATGCTATTTGTATATTAAATTTGATCCTTTTAGAAGAGTTATAAACAGGGAAGTAAATTATTATGATTGTTGTTGTCTCGCCAGCCAAGAAACTTGATTTTTCCAGTGACGGAGTGAAGCCAAATTTTTCGGTTCCGGATTACCTTGAACAAAGTGAAATTTTAATTAAGCAGGCCCGTAAAATGAGCAGGCAGCAAATTGCCAGTTTAATGAAACTTAGCGATAAACTTGCTGATCTTAATTATGAACGTTACCGCGATTTTAAGTTGCCGTTTACCCTGACCAATTCCCGCCAAGCCGTGCGGGCCTTTAAAGGTGATACCTATGTGGGCTTAGATGCGGAGACACTTTCCGATGATGATTTGAAATTCGCACAGGGCCATTTTAGAATTTTATCGGGGTTATACGGATTACTGCGTCCGCTTGATTTGATACAGGCTTACAGGCTCGAAATGGGCTGTCGTCTTGAAATTCCAAATAAAAGAAACTTGTATGATTTTTGGGGTGATCAATTAACGGATGGCCTTAATAAATTATTACAAGAGCAAAAAACCGATATAGTCATCAATTGCGCATCAAATGAATATTTTAAATCAATTAAAGAAAAAGAGTTAAATGGCAGGGTCATTACACCCGTGTTTAAAATCGTAAAAGACGGCGTGACTAAAAGCCCCGGTATGATGGTCAAGCGTGCCAGAGGGCAAATGAGCCGCTATATCATTCAACACAAAATCGAAAATGTTGAAGATTTGAAAAAATTCAATACCGATGGCTATAAATATATGCCGACCCTGTCGAATGATGAAACAATGGAATTTCATAGAATTGTGGAATAATCCCCTGTGATTGAAAGCCCTTTATTTTACGCTGTTGCCGCCGTTGCCGTATTAATCGTTGGTATTTCCAAGGGCGGGTTTGTTGGCGGGTTCGGTATGATTGCTGTGCCGATGATGGCAATGCTTATTGATCCGAGGCAGGCTGCGGCAATAATGCTTCCAATACTTTGTGTGATGGATTTATTTGCCGTTAAAATATTTTGGGGTAAATGGGATAAAGCTGCGCTGATTAGCGTTATACCCGGGGCAATCATTGGGATAATTTTCGGCACACTGACATTTAAATTATTAAATGCTGATATGATCCGCATTATTGTTGGCGCGTTGACTGTGCTTTTTGTGTTGCAATATTACTTCATAGAACGGCGCAGGAAATCCGCACCCGGTCTTGATTATAATATGGCAAAAGGTGGCATTTGCGGTGCGCTTAGCGGCTTTACCAGTTTTATCGCCCATGCGGGCGGTGGCCCGCTCTCTATGTATTTATTTCCGCTTAAGCTTGATAAGACAAAGTTGCTCGCCACATCGGTTATGTTTTTTATGACTGTGAATTATGTGAAGCTTATCCCTTATGCGTGGCTCGGCCAGCTTTCAAGCGAGAATTTGATGACATCTTTAGTTCTGCTTCCGCTTGCGCCTATTGGTATAAAACTTGGTGTATGGATGCACCACAAAATATCCAATGATATCTTTTACATCATTTGTTATGTAGCTTTATTTTTTACCGGGCTTAAGTTAATTTATGAAGGCGTTACCAACCTTTAAAACGGAATCCAGCTTCTCTTTTTGGTAAAATGTAGATAACCGAGGTTAACACCGGCCCGAAGCCCGACACCAAGGCGAATGGGGGCAATGATAATTTCATCAACCTGCTGATAATTCATTCCGAAACCTGCAATATAATATATGCTTCCTTCAACGGCAGGGAAGCGCTGGTATATTTCTTCAACATCATTCAGGTTATAAACAAGGGCAAAAACCCGCGAACCGTTTGCACCTGCATCAATACCGATTGACGGACCTTTCCAGTATATGCGTTTGTCGCCTTCTATTTTATGAGAAAGGGTGCCGTCGCCGTAACGGACGCCAATCACAAGGGCGGCACTAATTTCAGTACCTATAATATAACCGTTTGGCCGGCCGAGGTCGGCAAATGCTTTTTCAATGACGCTGGCCACGGCTTCCGAGCCTTCACCGAAAAATTCCGATGCGGCATTAATGACATTTTCTTTGTCATATGTTGCATCGACATTGGTGCTGTCATAATTCTGTGTTGGCGCCGTCGGGGATGGCGATGAGGTGTTTTTGCTGCTTGAACATGCTGTAATGAAAATTGTGCATGATAGAAGTGCTATTTTAATAAAAAGGCGCATTATTTATTCCCCGGTTGGTCGGTTCGGTTAATTTTAAACATGATCCATTTAGCAGGAAAAATCCAGACAATTCCCGCCACGAAATAACATATTAATTCGAGGATAATATTACCGGAAAAAAAGGCGTCAATAAGACGGCTGATTAATAATAGATAAAGTACCATAACGCCGATAATAAACAGAAGCCAAAGCAGCTTGCTAAATTTGGGTGATGACGGTTGAGACATCAGTATTTCCTTAAATTCTTCCGGTTAAATAAAGCACAAGATATATACCGCCGTAAACCACAGTTGAAAACGCGGCGGCGATGGCCAACACTTTTAAATGGCGACCAGTGCTGTTTATAAAACGTTTTATGAGGGTATCATTTTCCATGATTATTCAGATTTCCTCGCTCTTATCGCTTTTTCGATTAACAAAATGGTTTCTGACCACAGGTTATACTGGCTCAGGTCGTTAATTGAAACCCATTTTGCATTGATGGCGTCATCGCCCGCTTTAATGTCACCGTTTAAGTATTCTGCGCTATAATCAATAAGGCTATAATGAAACTGGATTTTCTCTTTTTGATCTTTTTTAATATAGTCAACGGCATCTAATAAAATTATATTTTTAATGGCAATCGATGTTTCCTCAAAAATCTCTCGTTTCGCCGTTTCCTTTAAGGGTTCGCCTAGCTCCTGTGCACCTCCGGGTATGCTCCAATGGGCTTCTTTTGGTGGTTTGCTTCGCTGAATAAGCAGCACTTGATCACCTTTAAAAACAACAACGCCGACGGCGACAATAGGATGGCTGGGATATTCTCTTTTCATAAATTTTTTTTCATATATTATTATCGTTCATTTAAATTATAGCGTGAATAGACAATGTGTGGAAGATATTCGTTATCAAGCGAAGCTTACGATAGTTTTATAGAATTTAAGGATATGGGGTATCCGTTTCAAGTGCCGTCGCGCTTTAACATCGCCCCGACCCAGCCGGTGGCCGTGATCCGTCTTAAAGGATCAGATTTGGATCAGGCGATATTGCCGGATGCGCCGTTGCCGCCGCGCGAAGGGGCGCTAATGCGCTGGGGCTTAATCCCGCATTTTGCCAAGGAAATAATGACCGATCGCCCGCTTATAAACGCCCGCTCAGAAACCATCGCCGGAAAGCCATCTTTTCGCGGACCATTTAGAAGGCGAAAATGTCTTGTTCCTGCCGACGGTTTTTATGAATGGAAACGCGGCGGCGCATCGCCAATTCCGTATCATATATGCTTGCAAGATAGAAAGCCCTTTACCTTCGCCGCTATATGGGAAGCATGGACTGGCCCCGCCGGCGAAGACTGGCTTGAAACCGTATCGCTGGTCACAAAACCGGCAAACGGAAGTGTAAAAAAAATCCATCACCGCTCGCCTGTAATCATTGCTCCTGAAGATTACGACCTATGGCTACGCCCCGCCGATCCGCCAGACCCAAAAATATTTCAAAAACTTTCCTGCGAAATCGACGAAAAATTAGAAATATACGAAGTAAGTCCTTTCGTAAACAATGTCAGAAACGACAACGAAACCTGCATAAAACCCGCTACCACCGACCAATTTAAATTGTTTTAAGCACATAAAGAAATATTTCAAAAATTCATAACCCAACCCAGGCACATAATAAATTTATCAAGCCCATCGGTATGACTTAGTCGGCTCGGCTTCACCGTACCACCCGACCGGGGTTCATGATGTTCTTTGGGTCTAGGGTGTTTTTTATGTCACGCATTATTTTTAGGTCAATTGCTGGTTTGAAATGTTCCAGTTCGGCGACTTTTAATGTACCAATGCCGTGTTCGGCGCTGATGCTGCCGCCGAGGGCGGTGACGATTTCATGGACGGTGCGGTTCATGTCTGCCCAGTGGCTTAGATAATGTTGTTTGTCCATATCTTTGGGTTGGGATAGGTTGAAATGTATGTTGCCGTCACCAATATGGCCAAAGGGAACCGGGCGAATGCCGGGCATGTCGGCCTTTACCGCCTGTGTTGCACGCTCTAAAAATTCAGGGATTTTTGACACGGGGACAGCTATATCATGTTTGATGCTCCCGCCTTCAAATTTTTGCGCTTCTGACATATGTTCACGCAGGTTCCACAGTGAGCGAGCTTCGCTGATATTTTTCGGCACAACACCGTCAAGTACAAGGCCCGTTTCCATGGCGGCTTCGAGGATTTTTTCCATCACGGCTTCAAGGTCAAGCAAGTCCGGTTTTAATGATGTGGCGCATTCCATCAGGATATACCAATTATATTTATCCGTTAATGGGTCGCGGCAATCGGGCATGTGCTTGATGGTCATATCAAGTCCTGCCCGCGGTAATATTTCAAAGGCGATCAGGCTGTCGCCGCTTATTTCCCTAGCGAGGCCAAGCAGTTTGATCGCCGCATCGGGACTAGGGATTGCCACAAATGCTGTGTTTTTTTGCACATGTTCGGGGAATAATTTTAAGGTCGCAGCGGTTATAATACCGAGCGTTCCTTCGGCGCCAATGAATAATTGTTTAAGATCATAACCAGTATTATCCTTACGCAGGCCCGTTAGTCCGTTCCAAATTTCGCCGTTTGGCAGCACAACTTCAAGCCCAAGCACCAGGTCACGCATCACCCCAAAATGCAGAACATTAATGCCGCCGGCATTTGATGAAATATTACCGCCGATCATTGCGGACCCTTCGGAGGCGAGATGCATGGGAAACTGACAGTTGATGCTGTTCGCTATGTTATGAGCGTCGGCGAGAATAACCCCGCTTTCCACAGTCATCGTGTGGTTGAGGACGTCTTTTTCACGCAGTTTATTCATGCGTTTCATGCTGATGATAATTTCATCACCGCTATCATCGGGAACGCTGCCGCCGACAAGGCCGGTATTGCCGCTTTGCGGGACAATTTTAATGTTGTTTTCGTAACAGTAAGATACAAGATCTGAAACTTTTTGTGTATTATCCGGGTAAAGCACCAGTGAGGATTTACCGATGAATTTTTCGCGGGGTTCGGATAAATGCGGCGCAATAACAGCCGGATCATCACTGTAACCTTTAGTTCCGGCAATGGTTTTTAATTGTTCAATATGTGATGGCTCTATGGTCAAAATCATTCTCCCTTGGGCGCGGCGGCTCT
>JAESUD010000154.1 GCA_016763335.1 Emcibacteraceae bacterium
AGCGTTCTAAGGTTAAAAAAACTCTTTATGATGTTATGGAAGCAGCGGCTCATTGGTTTGAAAGCCAGCTAATGGCCCAAGTTGGTCGCGAGGGACTTTCATACATTCAAAAAAGGGGTTTGAATAAAAATACGGTTAAAAAATTCAGACTGGGCTTCTCACCAAATGATAAATCAGCTTTAAAAACGTCCATGCTTGCAAGGCCGGAATTTGATGAAGCCATGCTGATCGAAAGCGGAATGTTAATAAAGCCGGATGACGGGGGTGATAGTTATGACAGGTTTCGTGGTCGTATTATGTTCCCGATCACCGACCGACAGGGTCGGGTCGTTGCTTTTGGTGGCCGTGCTCTTTCAAAAACAGCAAAAGCAAAATATCTAAATTCACCGGAAACCCCGTTATTTCATAAAGGCAGGTTGCTCTATAATTTAAGTGGAGCCAGAAAGTCCGCCTTTGAAAAAGGCAGGCTGTTGGTTGCTGAGGGCTATATGGATGTAATCGCCCTGGCCCAAGCTGGTTTTCCGGAGGCGGTAGCCCCGTTAGGAACGGCCGTTACCGAAGATCAAGTCAGGGAAATGTGGCGATTAGCCCCGGAACCTTTAATGTGCTTTGACGGTGATAAGGCGGGTCGGAGGGCGGCTATTCGTGTGGTTGAACGATCGCTTGCTTTATTAAAACCGGGCCACTCCTTAAGGTTTGTATATCTTCCGGACGGTGAAGACCCGGATAGTTTCGTCGCTGGGCAGGGAAGCGAGGCATTTGAGAAGTTGTTGAATGAAGCATCACCGCTTGCAATGGTTCTTTGGTCTGAGTTGATCGGGAGAGTTGATTTTGATACGCCGGAGCAAAGGGCAGGGTTAGAGCAAAATATCGGTAGGGCATTAGCCGAAATAACCGACCCTAAAATTCGTGGCTATTATGAAAATGACTTTGGGAAAAGACTTAAAAAGCTTTTTGGTGGTGATTTTGTTCCTGAAATTGATCTACATGAAAGGGTCACTTCACGGGTCAATAAAGAGAATCAGCAACAAAAATGGCAAAATTATTCTTATAAGGGTAAAAGAAACGGCAAAAATGATACTTTAAATAGCATTGGGAACCTAAATAAAACAGAGATCGGAAAATCGGATAATTTTTCGAAAAAAGGTAGGGAAAGACTAGTGATTCGGGCCGTGTTAGAGCACCCTTGGCTACTGGAACGTCACGGAGAATTGTTCGGAACTTTCAAATTCGAATCACTTGAGCTTGACAAGGTCCGTTGTGAAATAATAGGTATAGCAAGTCGCGACTCGGACCTTGATAAGGAAGACCTGAGACACCAACTGATAGAAAACGGTTTGGGCCAGGTGATAGAAATCATATTCAGGCAAGGCGTGTTGACAGCCCATAATTTTATTGGGCCAGAATCTTCGAAGGAAGAAACGGAAGAAACTTGGCTGCATTCTATTGCGCTTTTCCATTTGGAAGAGCTTGAAGGGGAAATAGCAGTTTTAGGTTCTAAAGATTTGAACGAAGAAGAATATGCGCGCTTGCAAGCCCTGAAAAAAGAGCATTCAGCAAGCTTAGTGAAGTTGAGTAGGACCATGGAAGGTTAATTTTCCAGGTTTGATTTTGGATTTTTTTAATAAATCGAGGTTTATATATGGCGAAGAAAGCCACCAAGTCTGACAAAGATACTGATACTACTGATACTACTGATGCCCCAGTAATTAGTACTCAAAAATCCGTCAAAAAGATGATCGCTGCAGCAAAGAAGCGTGGTTATATCACTTATGATGCCTTAAATGAGGCTCTCCCGCAGGATCAGATGTCTTCTGAACAAATAGAAGATGTAATGACCATGCTTTCCGAGATGGGCATTAATGTTATTGATAATGCTGATGCCGAAGCTGAAGAAACTGTCGCTGAGAAAAAACCTGCAAAAAAGGCAAAAGATAGCGACATTGCAAAACCGGAAGCAAAAGCACCAGCTGACCGCACGGATGATCCGGTAAGAATGTACCTACGGGAGATGGGTAGTGTAGAGCTGCTCTCCCGTGAAGGTGAAATCGCGATTGCCAAGCGGATTGAAGCCGGGCGTGATACGATGATTTCCGGACTGTGTGATAGCCCGCTTACTTTTAATGCGCTTGCTGCATGGGGCGAAATGCTCGAAGAAGAAGAAATATTGCTTCGGGATGTTATTGACCTTGATGGCATGTATGGCAATGACCCGACACAGGATTCAGATGCAACGCCGGATGCTGTCGCAGAAGAAGAAACCGTTGATGAAATTGCCAATCAAGAAGATGACGTTAATAAAGGTGATGAAGACAGTACCGAAAATAACGGTGAGAATGAAGACGGTAGTAAAGTAGAAGAGACTACTGAAGAAAGCGATGACGACGATGATGATGAAGAAGGGGTGACTGTATCTCTTGCCAATATGGAAGAAGCACTTCATCCACGCGTTATGGGAATATTTGCTGAAATCCGTAAAGTACATAAAAAATTCGCTAAACTTCAAGTGTTGCGACACGAATCAAATATTGGCAATACTGAGCTTTCAACGGCTCAGGAAAGACGTTACCGTAAATTAAGTGATGAACTTATTGTCTTGGTGAATAGTTTAAAACTTAATAATAACCGTATTGAAGCACTGCTAGAGCAACTTTATCATTCAAGTAAAAGATTAATGGGACTTGAAGGCAAAATGCTCCGTCTTGCCGAAAGATCTAAAGTAAGTCGTCAATCCTATCTTGATAATTACTGGGGCCGTGAGCTTGAACAGGGTTGGATGAAAACCATGTCAGGTGATAAAGGAAAAGGCTGGAAAGGTTTTACGACCACGGAAGCTGAAATTGTCGGCAACATGCGCGGCCAAGTTTCAGAAATTGGCAAGGATGTTGGTCTTAATATTTCCGAGTTTCGCGTGATCGTCAATAAAGTTCAAAAAGGCGAAAAAGAAGCGAGGATTGCCAAGAAAGAAATGGTGGAAGCTAACCTGCGCCTGGTTATTTCAATCGCTAAAAAATATACCAACCGTGGCCTTCAGTTCCTTGATCTTATTCAAGAAGGTAATATTGGCCTTATGAAAGCGGTGGATAAATTCGAATATCGCCGTGGTTATAAATTTTCCACCTATGCGACATGGTGGATCAGACAAGCGATTACCCGTTCAATCGCCGATCAGGCCAGAACAATTCGTATTCCTGTTCATATGATTGAAACCATCAATAAATTGGTGCGCACAGGTCGTCAAATGATGCATGAAATTGGCCGTGAAGCGACACCAGAAGAGCTTGCCGCGCGTCTTTCAATGCCACTTGAAAAAGTGCGTAAAGTTATGAAGATCGCTAAAGAACCTATTTCACTTGAAACGCCGATTGGTGATGAGGAAGACAGCCATCTTGGTGATTTCATCGAAGATAAGAATGCAATTTTGCCGGTGGATAGTGCCATTCAGACAAATCTGCGTGATACAACAACCCGTGTTCTTGCATCATTAACACCGCGTGAAGAGCGGGTTCTTAGAATGCGCTTCGGAATTGGAATGAATACTGATCATACGCTTGAGGAAGTTGGACAACAATTTTCTGTGACCCGTGAACGTATTCGTCAAATCGAAGCAAAAGCACTTCGTAAGTTGAAACATCCAAGTCGCTCAAGAAAACTTAGGAGTTTTCTGGATAAATAAGATGATTAAGCCCGCATCATGGTGCGGGCTTAATAAAAAAAGCACATTTACGAAATTCCCCTCTATCCATTTTTTTTATAATCTGCTATTGAGCAGTTCAATTCGATTTTGGGGGCCTGTAGCTCAGTTGGTTAGAGCAAACCGCTCATAACGGTTCGGTCGTAGGTTCGAGTCCTACCAGGCCCACCACTCCCCCTTAGTTTTGTCACTTGTTTCGGGTGGCTTCGCGAGAACTAAAGAAGTCTGTAAGCTACTTCGATAAAACCCACCAATGGTTAAAGGAGTAATTCATCAGGACAGAAGTGCTGATGTCTTTATGAAGAAAAGCTGTTTTTCAATGTTTTGATTAAATTGGCGCGCGCTTCTTTAAATGTTGGACTGGTCAATAACAGTTTATCTGTTTGTACATTTTTTTGTTTTGAAACGAATTTTGTGAAATATGGTGAATTTTCACCTTTATCTGAAATTGACTGAAGTGTTTTTGCATCAAATTGATAACTGTATATATCAATGAGAAGGTCATCCCATTGTGCACGATATATGCTTGTAATATTTTTAATTTTGGCAACGACTGATTTGTTATTTATAAGAAAAACACATATCCAGCTCTTGCATAGTCGGAGCCATATGTTACTGCATTAATATAACCAATAATATTGATAAAAGTTATTGATGGCACCATTATCACCCAGAATACGAATGCTAAGCCAGTTTTTATGCCTGTCTTGTCAGACCTATCTTTCATTGCGCTACGATAAAAGCTAATCGAGGCAAAAATTATGTAGATTGATTTTAAGAAAATCGAAAAAACCATAATAGTAGAATAAGATATATTTGTTGAAAGCCATTTTAGCGTGGGGTCACAGTTGATTTCACAAATATAGCTTTCGTTAAGTAAATTGTGAGCAATGGTGCAGAAGCCAAAACTAATAATTTCTGCAATAAAAATACCTACAATTAATACTATCCAAAATGTGAATGCTAAATTTTTCTCGCCATTCCATACTGAGTTAATATATGTCATTTTTCCAATGTAAACCCGCGTTTATAATAAGTACAGTATGCATAAGTTTAATATTAGTATCAAGAATGAAAATTTTAAGAAAAAGTATATTTTCAGTCAAATGTTTTTGGATTTCTAATATGGGTTTTCAAATTTTCAACCTTGATTATTTTTAAACATTAAAGGCGAATGGGTTATCTGAATTAATAATATTTTAAATAATATTATGTAGATTGCTTGCCAACTTAGATGATTATCTAATTATTAAAATAAATAAAATAAAAGGGAATTAGAAATTGTTATTTAATAGTTACGTCTTTATATTTTCATTTCTCCCTGTCACTTTTTTTATTTATTTCTTCCTTAACTATAAACGAATGACAATGGGGGCTAATGCTTTCTTAGCGTGTGCTAGTCTGTTCTTTTATAGCTGGTGGAATATTGCTTATTTGCCGCTGATTTTGGCTTCGATCATCTTTAACTTTTTCATCGGCCGAAGAATTGCTAGTAAAGATGAAGTTAATTTTGGATTTTTGACATCTAAACGCGTTTTAGTTCTTGGCATTATCGCTAATGTTGGTTTGCTGGGGTATTATAAATATAGTGATTTTTTCATCCATAACGTCAATAGTTTTTTTGATCGTGATTATGGGCTGTTGCATCTAATACTACCGCTAGCAATTTCCTTTTTCACCTTCCAGCAAATTGCTTATTTGGTTGATAGTTATAAAAAAGGGATCAAAGAATATAATTTTATCAATTACACCCTGTTTGTTACGTTTTTCCCACAATTATTAGCGGGCCCGATCGTACATCATAGCGAAATGATGCCCCAATTTGCCACTTTACGGACCAAGCTGATCAACTACGACAACATCGCTAAAGGCATGTTTATTTTTACAATCGGTCTGTTTAAAAAAGTGGTCATTGCTGATACTTTTGCCGAATGGGTTAACTATGGTTATTACGGTACGGAAGCAATTGATATGCTCAGTGCATGGGCGACCACGCTTTCTTTCAGCTTCCAGATTTATTTTGATTATAGCGGTTACACTGATATGGCAATTGGTATTGCGCTGTTGTTTAATATTGTTTTGCCGATCAACTTTTTTTCGCCCCTAAAATCACAAAATATTCAAATATTCTGGCGTCGCTGGAATATGACTTTAACCCGTTTCTTAAAGGAATATATTTTTATGCCGCTTGGTGGCGTGCGAAGAGGAAGAATAATTGCGTGTGTAAATTTAATCATTACCTTCACGCTCGGTGGTCTTTGGCATGGTGCTGACTGGACATTTGTCTTTTGGGGAGTTTTGCACGGTACGGGTTTAGTGGTGTTTATATTATGGAAAAAGTATGGCTTTAAAATGTATGGCTGGCTTGCGTGGTTCATAACCGTAAATTTCATAAATGTTTCTATTGTATTTTTCAGAGCGGAAAACTGGACCGCAGCAATAAGAATGTTAAAAGGAATGGTCGCGTACGATATGCTCAATTTACCCGGACCACTAAGGTTTGAAAATAACTTAAATATAAAATTTGATAACTTCTTGGGCGCCATTAATGGTGATATCTGGACTATCGTCTGGATATTTTCCGGATTTATACTGGTGTTGTGTTTTAAGAACTCCATTGAAAAAATGAATGAATATAAACCGTCATTCTTCAATGTAATTTTTATGAGTTTTACGCTTCTTGTTGGCATACTTTATATCGTTAAAGAAAGTGAATTTCTTTATTATAATTTTTAGGAACTAAAATGTTTCAGACTAATAAACAAATAATCTATTCTGTTATGGTGTTGACGGCCATAATGTTTGGCATTTATTCCTATTTTATTATTTATCATAAAATGCTGTTTATGGATGTTGAATACGCCATGTGGGAATATACAAAGGACAAAACTCAAACTTCCAATGAAGAGCATTATAATTTTTTAGTATTGGGTGATTCCCGGATGAAAGCGGCATTTATACCTGAGCAATTTGATGATGAAAATTTAAATTCTCTTAATTTATCATTGGGAGGTTCATCAGCAATCGAAGGTTATTATACTTTAAGGACATATTTAAAAAATAATAAGAAGCCAGATTATCTTCTCGTTTCTTATTCGCCAGGTATGTTAACTTGGCATGTTTGGTATTGGCGTCGGACTGTGAATTTTCAATATCTCAATAATGACGAATTCGAAGAAGTTTATCAGATTAGCGAAGAGATGGATAATCATTCAACGCTAGGCGATTACGATTATATGGATTCTCAAATATATGTTGGTAAATATTTAACCCAATTGATAAATGGTGTGATGGGGTATAGATGGAATGATAATAAAAAAATGCTTGAAGATTTGGAAAAATCAAAAGGGCATGTATTTTTTGGCACAGGTGAGAATGCCAATGACCTGAGTTATGAGGCAACAGTTGATGATTTTATTCCATCGAAAGTTCTGACAAGGTATGTAGAAAAACTTCTGAAATTGGCTCAAGAAGAAGATATCAAAGTCTATTGGTATACGCCTCCCGTTAATGAAAATTCATTTGCAAATATTACGGATGACTATCGCAGCTCTTATAATGCTCATATGAAAACCTTTGAAAGAAAATATGGTATGACGGTTTTAAAACCTATTCATGAGATTAAGAGTGTGTATTTTAGTGATACCTATCATGTTTATAAAGGTGCGCCTGTGGTCACCAAATCCATTAAAGATAATTTGATCGCGGATTTGAATTAATTTTTGAGTTTTTTTGAGAGAGTTTACAGAAGGTCTTTTGCACTTTTTTTGCACATTTACTATAATAGTCATAATAAAAATTTATCAATTTTATCAACAGAATTACCGTTAGAATTTAATGATAATTTAATAATGTTATTGTATAAAATCGAGCATAAAATAAAAGGTAAAAACCTACTCGAGGACTTTTCGGTAAATGAATAAAAATATCAAATACATCTTTGTAGATCTGGATGGGACCCTGATAAAAACGGATTTGTTATTTGAATCTGCACTGAAATTTTTAAAGAAAAATCCGTTAAATCTTTTTCTTCTATTTATTTGGTTTGTACAAGGTAAAGCAACGGTAAAGCATCACCTTGCTCGCCGCATAGACATTGATGTGTCTAAGCTTCCATATGAAACTCCATTACTCGATTATATAATAGAATTGAAGGAAAAGGGGCATCATCTTATTCTCGCCACTGCCGCAGATATGCATTTCGCGATGGCCATTGCAAATCACCTAGATATCTTTGATGATGTTATTGCTACGGATGCTAAAGTTAACCTGAAGGGCGTTCACAAACTGGTCGCTTTAAAAGAGTATGCGCGAGGGGCGGATTTTTCTTATGCGGGTGATAGTAGTGCGGATAAGCCAATCTGGAAAGAAGCAGCATCAAACATATTGGTGAATGCACCAAAGTCTGCGATTAAAGAAGCAATTTCCCAGGGCAAGGCAGATAAAATTATTAACACTCGTAATTGCTCTACAGCAAAAGCATTCCTACGAGCAATGCGGCCACACCAATGGGCAAAAAATGCGTTGATTTTTGTTCCCCTTGTGACGTCACAATTTTACACGGATATTGAATTAATATCAAATGCAGTTTTAGCCTTTATATGCTTCAGCTTTTGTGCATCTGGGGTTTATTTTCTGAATGACCTTTTGGATCTGGAAGCTGACCGCCAACATAAAACTAAGAAAAACCGCCCCTTGGCGGCTTCGGACTTATCTATCCCTCTCGGGGTTGTGGGTGCTTTCGTGCTACCAGCCATAGCGTTTACGTTATCAGTGAAATACTTGCCTGCAAATTTTGTTACTGTGCTGGCTGTATATTTTTTACTTACCAATGCCTATTCATTTTTCATAAAATATATTTCAACAGCGGATGTTATGACGTTAGCAATGTTATATACTTCGCGTGTTGTTGCCGGGTCAGCGGCACTTTATATGATGCCGTCTAAATGGCTTATGGCCTTTTCAATTTTTCTATTTGTCAGCCTTGCTTATTTAAAAAGATATATCGAAATATCTGATGAAAAAGAGGGCGGGTCAAACGCTCACTCACGGGGATATTCTTTTGCGGATTGCGAAACAATGTTCAGTCTCGGTATTGCTAATATCACGGCCTCTGTCGTAATTCTTGCACTTTATGTTAATAGTGAAGAGATAATAACCCAATTTAAAACTCCTGAGATATTATGGGCATTATGTATGCTGCTGCTTTATTGGGGCAACCGCATTTGGGTTGGGGCACGAAGGGGGAAAATTGCTGATGATCCCGTTGTTTTTGCAATTAAAGATAAAGTGAGCAGGATGCTATTGCTCAGCTTTGTCGGCGTCATTCTTGCAGCCGATTTAATAGAATTTTAAAAGGATATAGCGCATGTCACTCATCGTTCTAGGGATAATATTGTTAACAGTTACTTTGTCGGCCTGTGCGCAATTAGCATTGAAGCTTGGTGTTGCAAAGCCACAACTGGCCACAGCGATAGAGTCGAGTGTTTCGGATGCCTTGCTAGCAGCTTTGACATCGCCGTTAATAATAGGTGGTTTATTCATTTATGGATTAAGTGTCGTCATGTGGATCTGGGTGCTATCAAAGGTAGAATTATCAATCGCTTATCCGTTTGTCGGTATTAGCTTTCTCATCACGATGGCGTTTGGCGCATTTTTGCTTGATGAAAATGTAACGCCACTGCGAATTGCCGGAACAGTTTTGATCGCTAGCGGGTGCTTATTGGTGAGCCGGACGGCTTAAATTCGATGATTTAAAATTTCAAGGAAAACAATTTAATGAATATCAAACACGAGGTGGCTTTAGGGTGGTCACATAAATTGTGGAACTTGCCAACAGCCATTTTCGTTGGGTTGACATTATCATTGTGTTTTTTGATCTTTCATCCTGAAACTATCCCCTTCTGGGATTATCCGCCGCATCTTGCACGGTTATATATTTTAAAGTTAAATGGCTCCGACCCAATCATTGCAGAATACTTTTCGATTAACTGGCACTTTGTTCCAAACCTTGCTCTAGATTTATTTGCTTACCCGTTATTGCAGTTCCTTGAACCTGATACCATTATGCGAATATTTATCTGCGTGGGTTTTTTGATCGGTGCAAGCGGCACTATTTATCTGCATAGAACCCTTGGGGGTAAAGGAATTTGGCCATATTTTGTATTTCTTTTCTTAATTAATGATATCCTTGCCTTTGGGTTTTTATCATTTGTTTTTTCAAATGGACTGGTCGCATGGGTTTTTGCCTTCTGGATAAAATCAAAAGAAATGAATGTTTGGGCAAAACTATGTCTATTCACACTAGCTACCATGTTATTATTAACGGCGCATTTATTTGCTTTTTGCGTATATGCACTTCTGGTAGGCTCGTATGAAATTGCGGCATTCATTGAACGCTATAAAGATAAAAACACACTCTTTTCAAATAATTTCATTGTTGGTGCTGCGCAGTTTATCCCTTCTTTCATACTGTTCTTTTTAACGAGAACGGTCTCCAGTGGGGTACCATTTTCTGCAGGCTCGATAATGGCAAAACTATCAGGCCTTGCTTCACTTATTTCATTATATTTTATTGAACTTCAATTGATTGTAATCGCCTTTATTGGGCTATTTATTATTTTTATGTTGGTAAAGAAAAAAGCTCAAATCGCCTCTAGAATGTATGTGTTTATCATCTTAAGTTTTGCCTTTTTTATTGTGGCCCCAGGAGATGCTTTTGGTTCGTTCTTTCTTGACCGTAGGATGCCCATTGCTTTCTTATTTCCTCTCATAGCCTCTATTCAATTTAAACCAATAAAGATAAATCATTCTTTATGCTGGAGCGCTTTGGTCGCGGTCTGCCTTAGTCAATATGCTTATGTAGGCTATAAATGGACAATTTTTGACCGGCAGTATAATGACTTATATGTTGCGGCAAAGGACCTTAAAGCTGGCGATAAACTGTTACATTTCAATTTGGAAAAGGACAGTTTCGCTGATAACTTTGCCCCGCCTGTAATTAGATTTCCCGAACATCTTATGCTCACTAACGGGGTTATATCACCTTATGTTTTTGCGGACCCGCGTCATCAACCTATCAGTTATCACGGTCCTTTTGCAAAAGGCGCAGCAGAATACCCTAGTATTCCTCAGTATGATGAAGAGAGAATAGAAAAACTAAAAATAGCACTCGATGCAGAGCTTTATCTTGATTTTGATTATTTGTTATTAACTGATTTTGACAAAGACTTTCTTGCAAATTCCACAAGATGGCAGCCATACGCAGAAGAAGGTATTTTTAAAACATATAAGAAAATGGATATTTTAAAGGTTACCCCTTGATGTTGAAAAATTGGATATTTTCTGAAAGAGGCGCCCCGATTTTACTTATTGCCTTTGCGGTATTGGTGAGAGGTTTAGCAGTATATGTTTTAAATATAGAGCCTGATGCGGATAATTCTTCATATATGCATATGGCAACTTCATTGGTTGAGACTGGGCATATGGTAGATGATATGAAAAATATCGCATATTATAGCGTTGGTTGGCCCTTGTTTCTTTCCCCATTTTTTGCGGTATTTGGCGCCACCCCCGAAGTGGGGCAAGCTGTTAATGTAATATTGGGGATGGGAAGTGTCCTGCTTGTATATTATTGTGCCAAAGAAGTTTTGCCAAGTTGGAAAAATGCCTTATTTGCCGCGTTTTTATGGGCATCTTATACGCCCGCTATTTTATTTACCGAATTTATCGCTAAAGAAAACTTGATGATACCGCTATTGTTGTTACAGGTTCTCTTACTTCTAAAATTCTCAACGACTAATCACAAGATAGTTGTTGCTGCTTTGCTTGGGTCTATTTTCGCATTGGAGCTTCCCGTTGGCCCGGCCGTTATTCTAACTCTCGTAACTCTTTTAATCGTCATCCTCGGTGTTAAGCGTAAGAAAAACGATTGGGCAAAACTTAACTGGCGCCCTGCATTTTTTAGTTTGCTTTTTTGCATTATTACAATTGCACCATGGTTGAGCTACACAGCGCATGAACTTGGTGAGCCTGTGTTAAATACGAGTGGATCGTTCAACGTCTACCTTGGAAATAATCGTAATTCGGGCGTAGAATATATCGGTATTCAGGATACCCCAATCGCAGATGACTGGCATGCGATCCGCCGGGAAAAAGGTGAGCTTGGTTCTTCAAAAATCCTTAGAGAAAAAGCAATAGACTATATCGTCGCAAACCCCGGTCGCACAGTTTGGTTATCGATAAAAAAAGTTGCTTATTTCTGGATGCCGCCCATTCATGAAAGAGAAAGCGGAGACCATCCCTTTTTTGAATCAGTGGCTGAACTTGGTTGGCTTATCTATTATTGTTTGATAATTATTTTGGCTCTTGTTCCACTTGTTGTTGGTCGGAAAATTGACCGCTCACTATTTATTTTATATGGCACCGTCATTTTATATTGTGCAATTCATGCGCTGACATATGTTATTTTTCGTTACAGGCTACCAATCATGCCAATCATGTGCATTCTTGCCAGCCAAGGGCTTAACCAGCTCTATTTAATTTGGTGTGACCGAGATAAAATTACTGATGCCACAAACTAGTCTTGGTCATTTATGCTGTCTAAAGCCGGGATGTGCCATATGTTTTTATCTAGGTCCACGCCACCCTTCATCTGTTCCATAACCACACGGTCGATAATTAAAACACCACGTTTGGCCATTAAAGAAAATGTATCTTCGCCAGCAATATCTGGTGTATGATCTGGAAAGTTTCTCCGGGTTCTGCTTATGCGGTAACTTTGTGAGAGGTCATGTCGACCGAAAGAATTTTCAACGCCTTCTTTGCCCAACATAAAACCAAGCAAACCTCCCCATGTGGCTGTGGGGTTATCTGAATCCCATCCCGCAAGAGAGCCAATTTTAACGGTTTTCGGTAAATCGCCTTCGCCGTAAAAGAGGCTGACCAAACTAGCGGCAAAATTTATCCCGGCATCAAAGGCTGAACGGTATTGATAGCCATCCCGACTGACCCGCTGATAACGAATATAAACCGCGTCACGCGTAAATTCCCAATCATCTTTATCGGTGTTTACCTCATAGGATTTTTTTATAAAGTCGTACATTTTTGCCGGGTAAGAATTATCCGGTAGGCGTTCTCTCGCCTTTTCCGCCATCCACTGAGTTTGTTGTTTCATTGATAAGCTTTTATCGACTGCGGACGCGAGAGAGTGCATTATCACGTAAAATTCAGAGATCCATTCCGCCTCGTCTTTCGCGGTTGTCCTAATAGGAAGGTGAGCCATTTTAAGGGCAATGTCAGGGCGCGCAGGCGCTAGTAAGCCAAATATTTCTGTCGTTAATTGAGCGTCTATCATATTATAATCGCTGTTATTATTGGGCTCACTTGTTTCGGGGGGTGTTAAACCTCTATCCTTCATTAAATAATATGCATTCTCGTTTGATACCCAGAGAAAATTTTCTCTTATAATATTCCTGCCGTAAATCGGGGCATCTTCATTTGAATAAATATGTTTAAGCCATCCTTCTCTGATTTGCTCTCCTGAAAGTATACTGACATTATGCTGATCGAGTAAATGCTGATACATATATTCGATATCTGTATCATCATCAGAACCCCACACCTTGCCTTGTTCAAAAAAAACATATCCTAGGCTTTGTGAATCATTACCGTAATCACCCGAGACAATCGGTGTGATATCATTGCTCCAGTCATCATCGGTATAAAAAGGATAATCCACCCGGTCCATTTCAGTGAGTAAGCCAGTCCAATTAGCAATTGATACACCCAACCAAAACCCATGAAGTTTATTGATGTATTCGCCGCGTGATATGATGCGATCGCTGGGACGAGGGTCATATATTTTATATTCTAATTCCTCATCCTGAAATGACACTGAGGGTTCCTCAGCCGTTACCGTTAAAGGAAGCATTAAAAATGTTGCCACGGTTAAAACACATATTGATTTATATTTATTCATACCAAAATATTACCAGCGTTTTATCCAATTGTCGTCTTTTTTCCAATGCGTTCTTTCTAATATAGGGAAACTAAAATTATAACTATACCGCATCTCTTAAAAATACAGGTAAATCATTTGCCGCACAATTATAGGATATTTGAAACAGCATATCGCTGACATGTCCCCGGTGGTATGTTGAATGGTTCACTAGATGCAATAATATTTCCGAGCGTGTCATCGACCCTTTGCCGCCGCCGATAAACTCGAAATCAATCCTTTCATTTAACTCTGCTATTGTAATACGGTTGGACAAATCAACATAATATTGATCCATCTTTTGCAGACTTATTTTTACATCTTCAAAAGGCGGCGGGGTATCGGTATTTCTTGATGAATATCCATGCGTGCGCCCTTCAAGATGTGCTGCGAAAATATCTTCTATAACAAAAATATGATTTAGCGTATGAACAATACTTCCAAATACTGCTTTTCGGGGTTTAACAATCTCTGCGGCCGGGATACGCTCAACATCATTTAATATAAGTTTGTTTGCCCATGCCATGTAACGGGTCATCATACGAATGTTTTTTTGTTCACCAGTTTCTTCTATCTTATTCATCATTGCTTGCCTTTCTCGTTATAAATCTTCTGCGAATTTAAAAAGTAATAGAAAGATAATAGCTGATTTTACGCTCAGCAATAATTATATTGTTCTCAGAGCAATTAATAGTGTTGAATGGATTGAGGGGTAGCTTCCGACCCAAAGTGATCATTCAGCTCATCAAAAAATATAGAAATATTCATATTGTAAAAATAAGTATTTTACGTTCAGTTCCGTTTTTGGCGAGAGTTCTTTAGAGTATTGTTTACTACTAGACACTTAAATGAATAGAGATGTACATGCTTGATCCAGAAATTTGTAAAAAGGCTAGACTATCCCGTGACCCTCGCTTTGATGGTAAGTTTTTCACTGCGGTCAAAACGACAAAAATTTATTGTAGGTCAATATGCCCTGTGTTTCCCCCAAAGGAAGAAAATGTACTCTATTTTCCGTCAGCTATTGAGGCCGCGAATTTTGGATATAGACCTTGCATGAGGTGCCGACCGGACAGCGCCCCTGGCTCTCCCGCTTGGAAGGGCGTGGATGCTACTCTTGAAAGGGTGCTTAAGTTAATTAACGAAGGGGCGTTACAGGAAGGCTCTCTTCAAACACTTGCTGACAAGCTTGGTATAACGGATAGATATTTGAGGCAGCTTTTTGATAAAAACCTTGGAATATCTCCAAAAGCTTACGCACTTTACCAGC
>JAESUD010000155.1 GCA_016763335.1 Emcibacteraceae bacterium
ACCCGCACGAGATCATGTTCTACTTTATCATTAAGTTGCTGTGTGCCCTGCCAATCAATATCAAGGAGCACATCATTACCAGCTTTAAGTGCGGCTTCAACCGGCACTGCTGGCGTGCCGTATGAATGCTCAAACACTGTTGCATGTTCCAGAAACCCATCCTTAGCAACCAAATCATCAAACTCTTCCTGACTGACAAAATTATAATCCTTACCATCAACTTCCCCCGGACGCGCAGGCCGGGTTGTCATCGATACGGACATATTAATATCATCATCTTTTTTCAGCAGAAGCTTTGACAAAGTTGATTTACCAGCACCAGACGGAGAAGAAAGAACAAGAAGTAGCCCTCTTCTGTTTATTTTTTCATTCGACATTCAACACCTGTTCTCTAAATTGATCTATGGCGGTCTTTAACGATAGGCCGATATTTGTTAATGTAATACTTGAAGATTTAGAACATAACGTGTTGGTTTCGCGGTTTAATTCCTGAACAAGAAATTCCATTTTTCGTCCAACGGGGCCTTCTTCATTGAGTAATTTTCTTGCTGAGATAATATGAGCATTAAGTCTGTCTGTTTCTTCTTTTACATCGGCTTTTGTCGCGAGTATAACGACCTCTTGAGCCATTCTATCTTGGTCAATTCCTTGATTATTGCTAAACAGATTACTTACTTTTTCTTCAAATTTTTCTTTTAAAGCATGTGGTTGTTTTGCTGCTATTTCTTCGCCTTCTTTAAGTAAGCGTTCAATTTCATCAAGAATATCAATGAGCATTTTATAGGTGGCTGCGCCCTCTTCTTGCCGCGATTTAATGAATGATTGAATAGCTTCTAAAAAACTTGACTTTAATGCAATATCACGGTCTTTAATAGTTTTGTCATCGTCATCATGCTCACTAATTTCAACAATATCACGAATTGAAAGAAGGCTGTCTATTGATGGCATAGGCAGGTCATATTTATTTGCCGCGGCCTTGGCCACTACTATCAATTTTTCAAGCGCTTGTTCGTTAACATTGACCTGCGCTTCTGAGCTGTCCTTTTGAAGTTGTAAAGAAACATTTACGCTACCGCGAGAAATAGATTTTCTTAATGATGATTTGATGTGCTGATCTATGGCGTCAAGTCCGGACGGGATGCGCATGCGAATATCAATCCCCTTGCCATTGACACTTTTGATTTCCCATACCCAATTGTAATTTTCAAATTGGCCTTGTGCGCGGCCAAATCCTGTCATGCTTGATAAATTCATTTCACTCATTATTGTTAGTTTTAAAGTTAATAGATATAGCAGGAAGTTGAGAATTGAAAAACCCTAAATCCATTCTTATTACCGGAGCAAGCAGTGGCATTGGCGAAGCGTTAGCGAACGAATATGCGGCAAGCGGTATTAAACTATACATTTCCGGCCAAAATAAAGCACGCCTTGATCACGTTAAAAAAACTTGTGAAAGCAAAGGTGCCATTGTTTATGCCGAACTAATCAATGTAAAAGATGAAACAGCCATGAAAGGTTGGCTTAATCAATGCGCACCACTTGATTTGGTGATTGCCAACGCGGGTATAGGCCTGTCTTATTCAACAGATCAAGATTTAGCAGAACATACCAAAGCAATATTCGATGTTAATGTGCATGGCGTTTTTAACACCGTCCATCCGGCAATTTCCATCATGCAACCAGCGGGCAAAGGACAAATAGCCATTATATCGTCCCTCGCCGGGTATTTCGGCATGTCATCTGCCCCTATATATTCCACTAGCAAAGTATGTGTTAAAGCGTACGGTGAAGCATTACGGGGATTATATCAGCCCCTAGGCATTGAAATTAATGTCATTTGCCCCGGTTTTGTGAGGAGCCGCATTACCGAACAAAATAAATTTCCCATGCCACTTTTTATGGAAGGTGAAAAAGCGGCAAGAATCATCAAACAAGGACTGGATAAAAACAAAGCCCACATTGCTTTCCCCTGGCAAACCAAATGGTCATTTGCTTTATTGATACGGTTGCTTCCAAGTTGGTTATTGATTAAAATTTTCAGCAAGGCACCACAAAAATAACGTCACGGCATTAATTTCTTTCTTTCCTTATCCCACCACTCTTTTCGTAATTGCTTTACTGGTGTTGAAAATGTGCTTTGCGTAACTTGCCATGAAATAATACGGTCCGTGCGAAAGTGCCTAAAGTCCACACGTTTTTCGCACCAAGCGATAACCAGTCTAACTGTTTCAAAATAGGCAATGGCAATTGGCCAGATGATACGGTCACTTTTTACTTTTTTGCATCTTCATAAGTGATTTTCAGTTTCAGTCGGTGACGGATTGAATTTCTAAGCTGCTGCATGTCAATCCTATCTATCTCCAAACCATGAAGCTTTGCTGCCATTGATACGGGTTCAAGAACTATTGTTTGCATAGCATCCGGAATGACGTCTCCAATTTTTGAAATTAGATCCCTTGCTCCTCTCGCCAGATCCGGATCACCCAAATTTGCTACATATTGTGCGCCTAGCAATGCCGCTTCAACTTCACTTTCGGTTAGCATTAAGGGTGGCATATCATAGCCACTTTCGAGGATATACCCAATGCCCGCTTCGCCGCGAATTGGTATTCTTTGGGATAATAATTCTGCAATATCCCGGTAAATTGTCCGCGGTGACGTTTCGAGTTCCTCGGCCAGTTGTTGTGCTGTAATTGGTTTTTTCGATGCGCTTCTTAATATCTGGATGATTTGAAAAAGCCTGTCAGATCGGCGCATGCCATTTCCTTTTCATAAATACTGCTGCCATTTTGTCAGTATAATGGCAGCAGTATCAAAAATTCAAGAATATTGTCTATGCCGCGTCACGTATTGGCAATGTGACCAACACACCGGGAATTTCACAGACACGTTTCATCCAGTTTACAATATTACTTTCAGTCGGTGAAGCACCGGCAAATGCAAGCTGCGTTATACTGCTCGCAATTGAAATATCAGCAATGGTCGGTTTATCTCCTGTTAGAAAATCACGTCCTTCTAAACCTGCGTCTAATATCGGGCGTAATTTTGCCATTGTATCATGGCCCAATTTAATGGCTTCTTTATTATCAAGTTCAGGCAGCCAAACAGTATAAAGTACAATATTAATAACGGCAGGGCTTAAACGACACTGACCCCAGTCTAGCCATTGCTCAACCTCTGCACGGTTTTTTATATCTGTCGGATACCAATCGTCTAAGCCATGCTTGAAACATAAATAACGCAAACTCGCATTTGATTCGTGAATTTTAACGTCGTCGTCGATTAAAGTCGGCACCTGTTGATTTGGATTAATAACCTTATATTCATCTGATGTATGCTCCGCTGTTTCAAAAGCGATATGTTTTAATTCATAAGGGAGGTTAGCCACTTCAAGCAAAGCTTGAACTCGGCGCGCATGCTGTGATGCTGGATGGTGATAGAGTTTATACATTGTCGTTCCTTTTCATAAATAATAGTGTGAAAAGGGTTATAACGAGCCCCTACTGACAGCGTTATGTCAGTAGTGTTATAAAATTTAAAATTAATTACTTTCTGGAACGTTCAATTTTACGCCACTGGACAACATTTCGCTCATGTTGCGCCAATGTTTCTGCAAAAACATGCCCGCCGGTGCCATCCGCAACGAAATAAATGTCATCTGTATCCATCGGGTGAAGCACAGCTTCAATTGATGCGCGGCCGGGATGGGCAATAGCGCTGGGCGGCAAACCACTTTTTTGATAAGTATTATAGGGGTTGTCTTTGTCGGCAAGTTCGCTTCTTCTAAGGCCGCGATCAAGAAACCCTTTGCGGTCTATGCCGTAAATGATCGTCGCATCCGATTGAAGTCTAATATTTCGACGTAATCGGTTGATGAAAACTCCCGCGATATGCGCGCGTTCCGCCGCGATGCCGGTTTCACGTTCTATAATTGAGGCGAGAATTATGGCTTCCTCGATAGAATGTATTGGCAGTCCCGGATCGCGCATTTTCCATATTTCGTCAAGTAAAACAAGCTGACTTTGTTGCATGCGCATTAGAATATCATAACGGCTGGCATTATGGGTATAATGATAACTTTCCGGCATGATACTGCCTTCAATGGGCAGCGCTTCGATGGCATCGCTCAAGTTTTCTATAGCGTTAAGATATTCAACAATCTGATAGCTGGTCCAGCCTTCAACAATCGTCAAGCTATGTTGAATAACTTCGCCTTTAACCAAAATTTCCATAATTTCAGTCATGGACTGATTAGCAGGAATTAAAAACTCACCGGCTTTTAGATTTCTTTCCTGCCCATTAATCATCACACCGACTTTAAAAATATTTTTATCTAAAATCAGTCCTGCTTCACTTAATAGCCTTGATGTACGAATAAGTCCCTGCCCGCCCTGCACAAGAAACACGGTTTCAGTAGCAATCTCATTTGATGCGTGAAAGGCGCGGTAGCCTAGAAATGCAAACAGCGCTGCAAATGCAGCGCTGCCTAGAATTAATAATATTATATATTTTCTAACACCCTTCATTAAGGTATTACACAGCCTTGATAATAACGGATGCGTTAGTACCGCCAAAACCGAAACTATTTGAAAGAACTGCTTTAATCCCGGTTTTTTGTTGGGCTTCATGGGCAACAAGGTTAATGCCTTCAATACCATCCGAAGGATTATCAAGATTAAGCGTTGGCGGAAGTTCGCCGCGGTTCATTGCAAGAACACTAAACACCGCCTCAACAGCCCCCGCAGCCCCAAGAAGGTGACCAATAGCAGATTTTGTTGATGACATAGCGACCGTATCAGCCGCATCGCCAAACATACGTTTTACAGCGTTAAATTCAATTTCATCACCAAGAGGTGTCGATGTACCGTGAGCATTAATATAACCAATATCGGCAGGTGTTAAACCAGAGCGTTTTAAGGCTGCTGCCATCGCGCGGTATCCGCCGCTTCCGTCCGGTGACGGCGCCGTTACGTGAAAAGCATCACCAGAAAGGCCGTAACCGACGACTTCACCATAAATTTTGGCACCGCGTTTTTTAGCATGTTCATATTCTTCAAGAATAAGTATTCCTGCACCTTCACCCATAACAAAACCATCACGGTCTTTATCATAAGGACGTGATGCCCGTGTCGGCTCATCATTAAAATGCGTGCTTAGCGCCCTTGCCTGATTAAATCCGGCAATGCCAAGACGACAAATTGCCGCCTCTGCGCCGCCAGCAACCATAACATCCGCATCATCAAGTGCAATCAGCCTCGCCGCATCACCAATGGCATGAGTCCCTGATGCACAGGCCGTTACAACCGCATGATTTGGTCCCATAAGCCCGTGACGAATTGAAATATTACCCGATACCAAGTTAATCAAACAACGGGGAATAAAATGCGGGCTAACCCGACGTGGACCGCGTTCATGAAGGTTGATCGCTTCATCGCTAATAGCCGGAAGGCCGCCAATCCCGGCGCCAATTAATGCACCAGAACGCCATTTCTGTTCCATAGTTTCAGCAACATAGCCACTATCGGCCATCGCCATATCAACAGCCGCAACACCGAATAAAATAAAATCATCAACCCGTTTACGCTCTTTTGGTGTCATCCAGTCATCGGCATTAAATGTGCCATCAGTCCCATCGCCTAGCGGAACTTCACAGGCTACCTGTGCAGAAATACCCTCTGCGTCAAATTTTGTAATTTTACCAGCACCACTCTCACCAGCAATTAATTTCTTCCATGTTTCTTCGACCCCAGAAGCCAGCGGGGACACAAGCCCAAGTCCGGTTATTACAACTCGTCTCATACTTTAAACCTTTTTAATTGATTTATGGATGTTGATGCTACTCAAAAACGCCAGATATAACAAGACCGCGAACATCATTTTATCTAAATAAATAGATAATCGGATCCGCGGTCTATAGTTATTCAGAGTAGAACTCTAAAATTAGCCATTTGCTTCGATGAAGTTAATAGCGTCTTGAACAGTAAGAATTTTTTCAGCTGCATCATCAGGGATTTCACAACCAAATTCTTCTTCAAAAGCCATCACTAGCTCAACTGTGTCAAGGCTATCTGCCCCAAGATCGTCAATAAAGCTTGCTGTATCTGTTACTTTATCTTCTTCAACACCAAGATGTTCTACAACGATATTTTTAACGCGTTCAGCTACATTGCTCATTTTTTATTCCTTAAATAAAAGGGCTTTCATCAAAGCCTATGTTAAACATTTTTTTTACTCTTAAACGAGTTTGGGGCTTCCTAACACACTTAAACTTAAAAAGCAAAGCCCTAAATCATCGCCATACCACCATTTATGTGTAAAGTTTGTCCGGTGACATAGTCTGCTTCATCGCTGGCAAGGTATAATACCCCAGCAGCAACCTCATGCGCTTTCCCCAATCTCCCCGCAGGAACATTCGTTAAAAGCGAATTTTTTTGATCTTCCGTAAGACCATCCGTCATCGGGCTTTCAATAAAACCCGGTGCAATACAGTTAACTGTAATATTTCTTGACGCAAGCTCATGGGCAAAACTTTTTGACATACCGATCATGCCCGCTTTTGACGCCGCATAATTTACTTGTCCCGGATTTCCGGTGATACCAACAATCGAAGTAATGTTGATAATGCGCCCAGTGCGTTTTTTCATCATGCCGCGCATAACGCCCTGCGTTAATTTAAAGGCTGCTTTAAGATTTACCTGCATAACATCATCCCAGTCGGCGTCCTTAAGCCGCATTGATATATTGTCACGGGTAATTCCGGCATTATTTACCAGAATATCAATGGATCCCATGGCTTCTATGGCTGCCTTTGGCAGTGCGGTAACACTATCAGGGTCAGAAAGGTTCGCCGGAACAACATAAGCTCCCTCGCCAAGTTCGGCTGCCAGTGCATTAAGCGGATCTTCGCGTGTTCCAGAAAGGGCTACCTTCGCCCCTGCTTTATGAAGTGCTGTTGCAATTGCACTACCTAGGCCACCAGATGCACCCGTTACAAGCGCGCATTTTCCTGACAAATCAAACATATATGTATTTCTCCAATTAATTCATGTCTTTTATAAAGACTTCAATATCTGCCATGGTTTGCAAACTTGTTCCCTTAATATCACGATTTATGCGTCGCACAAGCCCACTTAATACTTTTCCTGTTCCCGCTTCAATAAGACTATCAACACCAAGCTCACCCATTTTAAGAACAGTTTCCCGCCAACGTACCCGACCGGTGATTTGTTCAACCAGCATATTTCT
>JAESUD010000156.1 GCA_016763335.1 Emcibacteraceae bacterium
CTGTTCCAGGTGCTTGGTTCGCAATTGACAAGGCTTGTAGGCCCAATTGCTGTTTCACCTGCAACGATTGCAGTCTCGCGCTCTCTCGGGCGAGATCGGCATCAACAAGATTACCAATACCAACTTCGATAGCGTCCGATAACTTTTCAACGAATGTACCAACGATTTCAATCCGTTTAGCACCCGCGCCCAGTGTTGAAAGAACACCATTCACTGTACTAATGGCACTATCAATCGCAGCAAGTGCGTCAGAAGCATTACCGGCAGTGGTAATATCACCACCTGTTAAGCTTAGACCACTTGTACTAGTGCTAATGTTTGTAGTCGTGATAGTGATAGATGCTGACGCATCGGCATTCACAACGGCAACAATCGCAGAACCACCAGTAGCAAGGTTATTCAAGCCGTTAAATTCGGCGTTCGATACAATGGTATCAATTTGTGCTACCAATTGTTGGAAGTCGTTATCAAGAAGTCCACGTGATGTGGTATCCTGACCGGGGTCTTTAGCAGCAACTGCTTTTTCTTTTAATTGAATTAAAAGATCAGATACGGCTTCTGCACCAGCAAGGGCAACATCGATCGCGCCAGTTGCGCGGTCAAGACTTGATTTAACAGCCGAAAGGCCACCAAGCTCCGCACGTTGTGTTTGCGCAATAGCAAAAACAGATGCGTCATCTTTAGCGCCGGCGACTTTTAAGCCGGTGTTAATTCTACCTTGAACAATATTCAATTGCCGACTGGTAGCATTTAGGTTTTGTAGGGCAATAAGTGCACCCTGGTTTGTATTTACGGAAAAACCCATAACTTTTATCTCCTTCTGAGATTATACTTTAGAGCGTTTTGCTCCATAATTAACTTAACGGAAGAGTGAGAGTACTGTTCCAGGTGCTTGGTTCGCAATTGACAAGGCTTGTAGGCCCAATTGCTGTTTCACCTGCAACGATTGCAGTCTCGCACTTTCTCTCGCTAGATCGGCATCAACAAGGTTACCAATACCAACTTCGATAGCATCCGATAATTTTTCAACAAATGTACCAACGATTTCAATCCGTTTAGCACCCGCGCCCAGTGTTGAAAGCACACCATTCACTGTTGCAATAGCAGCATCAATAGCTGTAAGTGCAGTTGTTGCAACGGTTGCAGTACCAATTGATGTCCCTGCTAGTGACAACGCTGTAGTATCGATGTTTGTAGATGCAATAGTAATAGATGCAGATGCATCAGCATTCACAACTGCGACAATAGCATTTGCACCGGAAACGTTATTCAAACCGTTAAATTCAGCGTTTGAAACGATTGTATCAATTTGTGCTACTAATTGTTGGAAGTCATTATCAAGAAGTCCACGTGATGTGGTATCCTGACCGGGATCTTTAGCAGCAACCGCTTTTTCTTTTAATTGAATTAAAAGGTCAGATACGGCTTCTGCACCGGCAAGGGCAACATCGATCGCGCCAGTTGCACGGTCAAGACTTGATTTAACAGCCGAGAGGCCACCAAGCTCCGCACGTTGTGTTTGCGCAATAGCAAAAACAGATGCGTCATCTTTAGCACCGGCAACTTTTAAACCAGTGTTAATACGACCTTGAACGATATTGAGTTGCCTGCTTGTGGCATTTAGGTTTTGCAGGGCTATAAGAGCACCCTGGTTTGTATTTACGGAAAAACCCATAATTTCATCTCCATTCTGAGAATATGTTAAAGAGCATTTTGCTCCCATTTTGTGACCAACAATATTGGTCACGGCACGTGTCAATAATAGTCATTCTGACAACTATTAACTAATACAATTTATTTGATAACCCATTAACAACAAGTTAACAAGTGAATTATTAATAAAGGTTAAAATAAAAATTGATAAGATTCAAAGAGTTAGATAACAAAAAATAATTATGGTTAACAATTATTAACTATATTATACTTCGAAAGAAGTGCTGCCGGGGGATCTTTGAATACCCGCTTCACTAGGATTTTGAGGTTGTTTTTGTTGCAAAGCCTGCGCTTGGGTTTCAGCGGCATTTCTTTCTTGCATTGCAAGTCCTTCCATGACGCTTTTATTAACATCAATGAGCGCCTGAATATCTTCACCGTCATGAATAACTTGTGAACTAAACTTACCGACCCAAATAGAAAGTGAAATGATTTGCGCTCTTAGCATTTTTGGTAACTGATTTCCCTCAACCGCACAATCAGTAGCAAAAGTTGACCACATGCGTCTATTCCAGTGTAATGCTTCATGCAGTCTACTGTCTAATTTCGTAAAATTCTCAACAGCCATTAACTCTCTAGTCACTTCAACAAATAATCTATATTCGGTTTGTTGAGGCTTTTCGGTATTTTTTCTGGTATTCTCATACGCGTTAAGGGACATTTGCTAATCTCACATTTTCAAATTCGAATAACTTCTTGCATTTCATCAATGCTTTATAAAAATCGCATTCCATCACATCTTTACTGATAGCAACACATTGTAATTTTATTTCCACATCTTCTACAACACCAAGGAATTCCGTCATACGAAGGACAAATTGTTCATGGTATTTATTATACCCTGCCGGATCCATATACATTAACATTATAGGGAAATAGACATGCTTCGCTGGCGTATCTACATCTTCTGCTTGTATAATATCTTTTTCTCTTAGTAATGAAGCTTTATTCTGCAATACTAAAGTCGTACGTCTGTCCCCATTAACAATAACGGCACCATTAACAACAAACTTTTCCCCGGGCTTTAACGATAATTTTAATGCCATTTTTTCTTTTCCTGTATATCTATTAAATTTTAAAAAATATAATAGACGTCTACTAGCCATTTCACAATTAAATGGTTAATATAATATAAATAAGTGTTAATAATATTTAAAATAATTAGTTATAAACTCTATTATATAGTAAATTATGCGACAAAGGCATTGAAATGGCTCAAAAAAATAAAAATCCGAATGCGACACTTCCCTCTCCAAAGAATAGATCACAATATGTTAAAATAGTCAAAAAAGGGCAGGTATTTTATAAACAGGGCGATTACAATCAAGCTTTAAAACATTTCACCCGGTCATGGGATTATGACAGCAAAAACCCAGGCATTATTAAATTGGTGGCCGAATGTTTATTCCAAATCGGTAACAGAAATGTCGCCATCAATTTACTTGCATTTGCTTTACAAGAAAACCCATCCGATCCAGTTATTATTTCCATTCTTGGTAATGCCGCGTTAAAAATGGATCTTTTTGACTTATCACAAAAATTTCATCAGATATACATCCAGCTCAAACCAGAAGACCCAATTGGCTATAATAATTATGCTTCTGCCTTACGTGAAGATGGAAAGTTGGATGAAGCGATCAATTTTTTACAAGATATTTTACCTTTATTTCCGGAAGAAGACATTTTATGGAACACTCTTGGCTCTTCCGTTGCGTTTCGTGATGGCGGGGCTGCTGCTATAGTATTTTACGAAGAATGCCTTCGGTTAAATCCAAAAAACTCTTTAGCTCTGAACAATATAACTACTCCCTATATGTCTATTGGTGAAGTCAAAAAAGCAGAAGAGGCCGCTAGAAAAAGCATTGCACTAAACCCTAATCTAGCTAAAATTCACTTGTTTTTATCTACCTTATTATTCAGTAGCCGGAGACTGGAAGAAGGCTGGAAAGAATACCAATGGCGAAAAAGCGAAGGAAACATAACAGGTACCATCGCCTATAATAAAATTCCCCAATGGCAAGGTGAAGACTTAACCGGCAAAAAAATATTTATCTTCGGCGAACAGGGAATTGGCGATGAAATCATCTTCACCTGGCTTTACAACGAAATCATCGAAGAAGCTGAAAAAGTCGGCCTAGCCTGCACAACAAGACTGGTCCCTTTATTCAAAAATAGTTTTAAAAAAGCTCATGTATGTGAATATATTGATAGATTTGATTCAAAGCTTGATTTCGATTTAAAAACTTTTCCAGGCACAGATATCACTGAATATGATTATATTTGTTGTGCTGGGGACCTTGCTAGATATAAATGGCTAAAATATGAAGATATCAAGCCTTCTTCAGAAGCGATATTGCACCCAAGCGAAGAAAAAATGGCCTATTGGAGAGAACGTATTGCTGAGTTACCACATAAAATATCCGTTGGTATTTCCTGGCGAAGCGGCATTACTCACGCCAAAAGAGCAAGAAATTACACCAGTTTATTAAATTGGCAACCCATTTTAAAACAAAAAAATATTAATTTTATCAATATTCAATACGGGGACTGCGCTGCAGAACTTGAAGAATTAGAAAAAGAAACAGGTATAAAAATACATAATTTTGAAGACCTGAACCTTAAAGATGATTTTGATGGTACAACAGCATTAATTAAAAATTGCGATCTCTTTATCGGTCCAGGGTCTGCGCCATTAGTGCAATCAATGTGTGTTGGGGTAGAATCGTGGGCCCTTCTATCTGGTAATCCCTGGTGGTGTTTTGGTGAAGAAACCCCAATATGGCAACAAAACATGAGAGCCTTCAATAAAACTGACAATGACCCTTGGGAAAGTCTATTGGAAGATTGTGGTGCCGAACTCAAAAAATGGCTAAAAACAAAAAGAAAATAGCCTTTTAAGCCCTAGAATTATATTTTTCCACTGATTGTTTTAATCCGTTTTTCAAGTCAGTGCCGATGTCACCACCATCACCTTCAATCCGTTCGCGGATTACGACACGCATGGCATCAATATGTGCTTTTATAATATCAACATGACTATCGGACAACCCCGAACCAGAGGTCGTAAATTTATATAACCCTTCAGCAAAATCGGTGATCAACTGATAACCAAATGTGCCGCCCTGCCCCTTCATATCATGAGCAATTGTGTTGATCCGCTCAAAATATCCTTTGCGGTTCACATCATCATCAACACAACGCCTATGGGCTTCAAACAGATCATCAATCACACTCATTACCCAATCAGGATATTCTTCTGCCATTTCATTTAAGGCTTCTTCCGCAGCCGAAATCAAACCTTCATCAAATTCAATTTCTATGTTTGCATCTTGCCCTAGACCAGCCGCTTTTTCTTTTAAACGATTTTTTATTCGATAAAAACGGACTTTTACACCAGATTTAGACATTCACTATCTCCACTTCCGGGCTATCATAGGTATATTTTCGTCGATTTTCGCCATTGATTGGTATCTCCTGCCGGCGCCTGTCAGGACCAAAATATGAACCTGTATGAATAAATTGTCGCGGCTTAAATATCACTGACTTAAGTTTGTTGGCAATTGCATCTACTGAAAACGGTTTGGACATAAATTCTGTTACACCCATTTCACGTGCTTGATTAACCCTTTTTATATCAGAATATCCCGTTAACATTACAAATGGTTTAAACCTGTCTTTGCTATCTTTATGACGGCGTACCCAACGTAATAGCATAAGACCGTTTACCGGACTCATTTCCCAGTCACAGACAATAATATCCACGGACATCATGCCCGCTTTCATAGGGTTTTCATCAACAAGTTTAAGAAAATCGATTGCTTCTGCACCGTCATCAACGGATTTCACCGATTGAACACCTAAAATTCTAATGCTGTTGACAAGCAATGTCCGGATAAAAGGGCTATCCTCTACTACAAGTATACTTATTCTACTTAAATCAATTCCACTCATGAATTATCCCGATGTTTCATATAATTAACAGTTATTTCCCCTATAAAACCCTATTATGGTAAAGAAAGTATAAAAATATCTCTAATTAAAAAACTTTAGCATATTTTAATGATATAATAAGCATTTAAGAGCAATATACGCATATAAAATCGTGTGGTAGACGCTTCTTGCGAAGAACATATGGCAATGATACAATATTTAAAGTTAAGTATATTAAATGTGGACGAGTTAAATGAGTGACAAAAAAAATGCAAAAACCAGACAAGTGGTTACAGCACACCCATCATCGCTAAAGCATTCCAACGTCAATAATGTTGCACCCAAGTCTATTTGGACAAGAATTAGAAGCAATTGGTCTGTGGTTGTGGCTAGCCTTATCAGCATTACATGGGGATCATTCTGTATCTATTTTGGCCTAGATACCGGGTTAAGTCTCTCAAGTTTATCACTAATCGAGATTTCAACATTACTTACGGGTGTTGTACTTCCCCTTATTATGGTGTGGATCATATGCCTTGTCGTCATCCGCATAAACCCCATCGAGGAAAATTACCGCGCGCTTGAAACTGGCCTTGACCAATTGCTTAATCCTGTTGAAATTACCCAGACGCGCATTGTCAAAATAATTGAAAATTTAAAGATCGAAATCGAGAATATTGAAGCTGCTGGCGATATTGCCGCCAACCGTTCTGAAAAACTCGAAGGAAACTTTAAAGAACAAATTACCCAATTATTTAAAGCAACAATGGATGCAGACGAAAAATCAGCAAAAATAAAAAACACCCTTTCCACCGAAAGGGACGCTATAACGCTGCTCGCTAATGATATTGAAAAACACAGTGATAAAATATCTGAACAATTCAAACAATTCAGAGAAGACACCCAAAAAACACATGACGAGACAAAAAAGCATTCCGAATATATGAATAATGAAATGAGCTTCCAAAAGGAAACTCTGGAAAATCGCAGCAAGCAAATTGAAGAAAACTTACAAAGTCTCGGAACACGACTTAACAAGATTACAGATGATATTTCAAATCAATCAAACCATTCCTACAATCACCTTAGTGAGGTAATTGATGGCTTTGACGAAAGAAAAGCGGTACTCAATAATTTCATGACATCTATGATGGATGAGGTCGGTTCAATCTGTGAGAAACTCGAAATACAAGCCCACAATATTAATGATTTAAACGACCAGTCTTCAAAAACCAGTGATAAAATTACCAAGAGCATCAAAAAACAAGCCGATATACTTTCAAAAATTGCAGATAAAACCCAAAAAAACATTAAAGCCAGCGGTGAAGCCATTGAGAAACAAACAAAAACAATGGAAAGCTCCATAGAAAATGCTACTGAAAAAAGCAAAATAAAAATTGCTGAGGCGAGTGATTACTTTACTGAAAAGGCAAATGACCTGAACCGTGTCTCAAGTGACCTCGAAGCCAATATAAAACAAAACTTTGATGAAATTGCCGATACTATTACAGATAAAGCATCAACTCTAGGTGAGGATATCTCGATACAGTTTCAAAATATCGAAAATGATATCGACCGTGGCAATAACAATATCAGCGATATACTTAGCAGCAACATTGATCACCTCAGCGACCTCATAAGTAAAAACAAGAACGAAACTGAAAACTTACTTAACGAGGTAATGGCCTCTCTTGATAGCCAGACTGATCACATTGAAAAATCACTCCGTGATACTCGGGTCAATATGATTGACCGCACAACCATTATACAGGACGAATATCAGTCACTGGAAAATTACGCTGATAGCTTCCAACAAAAAATGATAGATACATCGGAAGAACTAAAGAAACAGCATATAAATATGCTTAACTGTATCTCAGCCATAGAAGACGGCTTAACGGTTTCCATTGATAAGATTAAAAACAACTCAACAAACCTTGGCACACATGGTCAAAAGGTTATTGAAAGTATCATTGCGCAAACTTCCGAGCTAACCAGTCAGATAGCCGACGTTCAAAATCGCAGTAAAAATTGCATCACAGAAATTGAACATGCCAGCCTTAAAGCAGGCGATCATATTTTAAGCAAAGAGAAAGAAACGACCGCAATCATTGATGAATGGTTATCCACTGCCAACAATGTCGGTGTGGAACATAATGAAGGCATGCAAAAAATTGAAATCATGATGCACGAGCTTATCTCGCTTGAAAAAGCGACTGAAAAAACTTTACTTACTTCAGAAGATAACATCAAACGCATTTCTAGCGAACTTCTTCGCAGTACAGACAGCATTCACATTGCGTCAAACACTGCCGTTGAAGCGGTAGAAGAAACCAATCTGGTTCTTGAAAAAAATGCTGAAAAATATCAACAAATGATCAATGCTATTCAGCTTTCAAGCCAAAGTCTCGCGGCTAATGCATTTGCTATAGACAATAAACTTAAAAGAATTAATTCAGATAAGTTTTCTGACGTATCCGCTAAAATTATGGAAAAGTTGCAATCACAATCAATTGACATCAGCAGCTTTCTCGAAGGCGAAGTTCCAAAGGAACTTTGGAATAATTATCTCGCAGGCGATAAAAATTTATTCATTCGCAAAATTAAAAAATATATCGGTAAGAATACCATTGCTAATATCAGAAGCTATTATATGGAAAACTCCGATTTTAGGAATAATGTTGATAGCTTTGTTAAAATATTTGAAGAATTACTTGCAACATTCAATGAAACCACAGAAACTGTCTATAGCGAAACACTCATCACATCGGATATAGGCAAGGTTTATTTCGCACTTGCAGAGGCAATTGGGCGACTTAAATAGCAACGATTAATACCATCATTAAATTCTTTAGCAGTCTGTTGATTTTATCACTGACGGCTTGTGGTAATGTCGATGAGAAATTACCAGACGACAGCGAAGTGAACAAACCGGTAATTTTAAAATTAGCCAGCACTTATCCCAGCACACTCACCATTTTAGGCACTTTGGCCAAACGGTTTGAAGAGAAAATTTATATCATCTCCGGCGGGAATATTAAATTTCGTTTTTTTGAACCCGGTGCATTAGCCCCGCCCCTAGAAACATTCGATGCAGTTTCCTATGGCGCCCTTGATAGTGCATGGTCATCACCCGGTTTCTGGAGCGGGAAAGTCCCCTCATTGCAAATATTTGCTGCTATTCCATTTGGCCCTGACAGTGCTGAATATATGGCGTGGTATTATAGCGGTGGTGGCAAGAAAATATTCGAAGATATTTATCACAAACATAATATTCATAGCGTCATTTGTGGCATTAGCCCGCCGGAAGCTTCCGGTTGGTTCAAGAATGAAATTAAAACACTAGATGACTTAAAAGGCCTTCGCATGCGTTTCTTCGGCCTAGGCGGACGCGTGATGAGCAAAATGGGCGTTTCAACCCAACTCCTTGCCGCAGGGGACATATTCCCTGCCCTTGAGCTAGGGGCCATAGATGCAACGGAATTTTCCGTACCAGCCGTTGATTTAAAACTAGGCTTTAATAAAATCGCCAAACATTATTACTTCCCCGGCTGGCATCAACAATCGACATTCTTTGAGTTGATGATTAATCTTGATATCTGGAACGAATTATCAACGCAGCAAAAAGCACAAATAAATATTACCTGCGGTGATAATATGCGGTTCGGCATTGCCGAGGGCGAAGCATTACAGGCAGAAGCAATCACATCATTAAAAGAAAGCGGTACAATTTTTCATCAATGGCCGGATGAGTTTTTAGATACTTTTGAAGCCACATGGCTCGAAGTCGCAGAGGAAGAAGCCGCAAAAGACGCCGATTTTAATCGATCATGGCGCTCATTGCAAAGTTTCAGACAATCATACAAAACATGGAAAGACCTGGGATATCTTAAAGCGGACCGTTGATAGTATTATAAAGTGCACATCTTACCTCGGGCGCTTTTTCCTGCTCGCATTGATGATGACCATATTATTTGATGTCATTGGCAGACGTTTTATGAATACTGGTTCTGTTGCGCTTCAGGAACTTGAATGGCATTTTCACGGGGCATTATTTTTGCTTTGTCTCGGCTTCACTTATATGGAAAATGCTCATGTAAGAGTCGATTTGCTGCGGGAAAATTTTTCCAAAAAAACCAATCGTATTATTGAAATAGTTGGATGTTTATTTTTCCTGCTTCCTTACTGCGCTGTTGTAATTTATTTTGGTGTTGAATTCACTCTTATATCATATAATTCCGGTGAAGTATCGGCAACCGCCGATGGCCTTCCCTACCGCTTTATCATAAAATCACTATTACCGATTGGCTTTTTTCTCCTTGGCCTTTCGGCCATTTCCATCCTCATAAGCCCAGGGGAAAAAGAACGTGAATAGCATTATTGAACTATTACCGCTTTTAATGTTCCCTGTCCTAGCAACATGTTTATTTTCCGGTTATCCCGTTGCCTTTGTTTTAGGCGGAGTAGGATTATTTTTCGGGTTGATCGGAATGGGATTTGACATTTTTAATTTTAAAGAATTTTTTCTAATCAATTCACGTATTTTTGGTGGTGTGGTTGAAAATATTATTCTAATTGCCATACCAATGTTTGTCTTTATGGGTCTTATCCTAGAGCGAAGCGGAATTGCCAAAGAATTATTGCGTAGCCTAGAAATTTTAACCCGTAAAGCCCCGGGTGGCCTCGCCATGTCTGTCACAATTCTCGGCACGATAATGGCCGCGACTACTGGTATCATCGGTGCAAGTGTCGTTATGATTACACTTATGGCATTTCCGGCAATGCTTGCGGCAAATTATGACAAAGAATTTACCAGCGGTACTATCGCTGCTGCTGGAACCCTTGGCATTCTTATTCCACCAAGTATTATGTTGGTAATTATGGGGGATCTTCTATCCATATCGGTGACAGATTTATTCATGACCGCCCTTGTCCCCGGACTGATGCTGGCAACGCTATATTTGGTTTATATATATTTTAAGCACCGCGGCCATATTGCAAAAATCACATTAGATGAAAATGAAAATCTAATAGCGATTATTTTACGAGGGTTTTTACCAACGGTTATATTAATAATGTTCGTTTTAGGGTCGATATTTGCTGGCATTGCCACACCGACCGAAGCCGCAGGCGTCGGGGCATTTGGTGCGATCATACTGGCCATAATAA
>JAESUD010000157.1 GCA_016763335.1 Emcibacteraceae bacterium
CCGCCCGCCTGTACATATCTTGGTAGCAGTGCACCTGTGACACTGGTGCCTGTAGCCAGCCATGGGTATTGATCGGCGGTTATACGCAGGCCTTCTGCGCGCGCCTCTTCAATCATTTTAATGATCTCAGCGGACTGTCCCCACACATCAACGCCGAGCGCTTTAATATGGCCGACATGGGCTTTAATGCCTGCGGAGCGACCAATATCAATGACTTCTTTCACGGCGGCAAGAAGGCCAATATTATAGGTGCTTTCATCTCGAATATGACTTTCGTATATACCGTCAAAGGGTGCTATTTCAGCGGCGAGTTCGGCTATTTCCTCGGTGGTGGAATAACTGCCTGGGGCGTAATAAAGACCAGTTGAAAGCCCAAGCGCGCCTTCCTGCATGGCCATTCTGACGTGTGATTTCATTATTTCCATTTCGCCGTATGTCGGGGCCTCATCGCGCATTTGCATGACGGTGCGTCTTATATTTCCCTGCCCAACAAATAAAGCGGTGTTGGTACCGATGCCATCGTCCTCAAGTTGGTCAAGGGTTTCACGAATATTACTGGGTCCGCCGCCATCATTGCCGTTAAAAACGGTTGTGACGCCTTGGGTCAGGTAGTTAGCGTTTAATTTTCGTTCTGGATTCTGTAAATTTGAAAGCGAATGGGTGTGTGGGTCAATAAATCCCGGGGCTACGATCAATCCGGTTGCATCAATGGTTATTTCAGCCTTTGTAGCAATATGAGGGCCGACATAAACAATTTGATCTTCAGAAATGGCAATGTCGAGAATTTCGCCGGCGGTGTCATGGCCAGTATAAACCATGCCGCCGGTGATTAGAATATCGACATTGATTTCCGAGCTGTCATTCTGAGCGCAACTTGACAGTATGAATACCAATAATAATAACTTAAAATATTTCATATTAACCTTCCCCGGATTAATGTTTTTGCTCTATAAAACCACTATATCCAGCCATTTGATGATTACAAGGTTTGTCTAATGATGGTTATTATGTTTTTAGTTGATAAAAATATGATATAATCGGCTTATAATTCTTGACGTTTATGGTGCTTTCGCCTATATACCGCTTTCAAGTTTTATAAGGCCCCATGACGATTCTCATGAAGGTGGCCGTTGGATTAAAGAAATTAAGTTAAGGAAAAGACGATGTCACGTGTATGTGAATTAACAGGCAAAGCTGTAATGAGCGGTAACAATGTAAGCCATGCGCTTAACAGAACCCGTCGTAAATTTCGTCCAAATCTTAATAAAGTGACGCTTATGAGTGATATACTCGGCCTTACTGTTAAAATGAAAATATCTACACATGCGCTTCGCAGTGTTGAACATAACGGTGGCCTTGATAATTTTCTTGTTAAAGCAAACGATCTTAAGCTTTCACTTAAAGCAAGACGTCTGAAGAAAAACATTAAAAAGAAACTCGCTACCGTTTAATTCTTTTTAATAATTAATAATAAAGCTGCCGATTGCTCGGCGGCTTTTTTTCGTTTTAAAAATTTTTAATTAAATAAATAACATTTTTAATTAAAAATAATGAAAATTTCATATCCATGATATAGAATTACCCTACGTTAATTTGTTTTTTAGTAAAATTATGTGGGCTAAAACCAATGTAGTGCACTGATTTTGGTGGGTTATTGCGAGTTTTTTGTGAGGTGAAGAATGAATAAAAAAACAATGTCTGTGACAATTATTGACGCGGCGAAGGAGGTGTTCCACGAAAAAGGATACCCAGTTACAGTAGTCGAAGATATTGTTAATGCTGCCAAAATTTCCAGAGGTGAATTTGAGGATTGCTTTAATTCCACTGAAGAAGTGTGCCTTAAGGTTTTGAAATCTTATCTGAAAGAACAGAAAAACAAATTTAAGCAATATGATGAAAATGATAATACGCGCCAACGGCTGAGTATGTTTCTCGACGCTTATTATGATGATGCGGAAAGTCTTGCAGAAAAAGGTTGCCCTATTTTTAATCTCTATTATGACGTAAGAAATATGGATAATGACCTTTCTGAAGCAGTGGTTGAAATTCTTGAAATACAGCATGAATGGATTGATGAACAATTTATCATAATGCTGAAGTCCGAGAGTGCAGTCGACCAGGGCGACCGGTTAATGTCTGCTATTAGTGGATTATTGTTGCTTGTTAAATTAATGGGTGATGCGAAAATGTTTAGAAATCAAATCATACAATTACGTTCATGGATAAGATCCATGTAATCAGCCTTGACCTGACCATAATGTTCGGTCACTCTATGAAAAAATAATTCTATAGAGAAGTTCTTTGTCAAAAAGCGAAATTCAAAAAAAATCCACACGCGATGCTATATTGGTTTATTTCCAACCAAAAGTAATCGCTATTCTATTTCTGGGGTTTGCGTCCGGAATTCCTTATGGAATTACGACTGGTACGCTGGTTTACTGGGTTTCGAAAATTGAATTATCTACCGGTGAAATCGGTCTTTTAGTGTCTGCAGGATTACCCTACGCATTAAAGTTTTTATGGGCACCTTTGGTGGACCAGGGAAAATTACCATTTTTATATAAGATTTTTGGCCAACGCAGAAGCTGGCTGATCTTGACGCAATGTTTAATGATGCCAGCTATTTATTATCTCGGTCAAACTTCGCCACTTGAAGATTATCAACAGACATATATAGCGGCACTGCTTATCAGTATTGTTGGCGCGACACAGGATATTGTCATAGACGGCTTAAGGATTGAAAGCCTAGAAGACGACGAACAGGCTGCGGGTTCAGCAAATTATATTTATGGCTATAGAATTGCGGCAATCCTTTTCACTGTTGGATCAATGTATCTGTTTTCTTATTTTGGTATTGATTGGCCGATATTGTTTTTATGTGGATCATCACTTGTCCTTGTCGGGCTAATTACGACATTGATAATGAAAGAACCGATGCCGCGCGAGACACAAGAAAAACTGTTGCTTGAAGAAGAAGTGAATGTATTTTTGACGAAGCATCCTGATCTTTGGGTATCGGTCGCAAAGACACTTTCGTCGATTTATATGGTCGTAATCGCGCCGTTTCGGGAATTTATGACCCGCCGTGGCTGGTATGTTTTCTTGCTTTTTGCGCTTTTATATAAATTGGGGGACAGTATGGCTGTTGCCCTGCAAACCAATTTTTTCCTATCAATGGGTTTTGATGATCTGGTCATTGCCAACGCTGGAAAGCTTGTCGGGTTCTGGGCTTTATTAATTGGGCTTGCCGTTGGTGGCGTCCTGATGGCGAGATTGGGACTTTGGTATGCTTTGCTGATTTGTGCTTTTTTACAAATGATATCTAATCTAATGTTCTCGGCATTATTTATGGTGGGTGTAAATACTTACTTCCTCGCTTTTACAATGGGGTTTGAAAATTTTGCAACTGGCATGGGGGCAACGGTGTTTGTTGCGTATTTATCATTGCTTTGTAACCGGTCATTCACCATCACACAATTTGCTTTACTTGGGGCTATTACGCAAGTCACCGTCAAGTTATTATCATCACCTAGTGGGTATATCGTAGAAGATGTCGGTTGGTTCTGGTTCTTTATCATAACAACTGTTGTCGCTATACCGGGACTTTTATTGCTGTTTTGGATTAAAAGAATAGAAGATTTGGATAAAGCGCATTCAGAGCTTGCGAACAAGAAGGTTTAATTGTGTCGAAAAACGCGATTTTCGACTGACAAATTGGAAGCCGTGTTGTTCAAGCAGAAACATTATGTTTTTGGATTTGGAAAAATTTACCTGCCCTGCTTGTGGTTGGGGTGTTTTATAAAAGCGTGAAACGGGAACGATGAGTTCAAAGGTCTCATCTTTTTTTAATTGGCTGTATTTATCTTTAAAATAAGCATTTACATCATCAGTAAAAATAAGATTACTGTTGTCGGTGTGACCTGCTTGTATCTTATTTTTTTCGAAGCCGCAGAAACGACACTGGAAAATAAACTTATCAATCGATGGCTCAGGGTTATCCCCGCCACAAACGTCACATTTTTCAATTATATTTCTATTTGAAGAAGTCATGAAGATGGTTTTACCGAATTGTCATGGACGGGTAAACTAAAAGAACTAAAAAAATCGTTTGGTTCACACTGCAAATAACGATACTATTTTGCGATTCATCAAAAGGTGGGAATATTAATAAATTGAAGAAAGCATGAATGAATAACATTGCTAATAAATATAATTTGTCACCAGATGATGATCCAATCTCTGTGATAAGTGGTGATTTTGAAGTTCGGCTTGCTCGTACTGAAGATGAAATCAAAGCAGGACAAAAACTTCGTTATCAGGTTTTCTTTGAAGAGTTGGGTGCAATCCCCAGCGACGAGGTAAAAAAAGAAGCTCGGGATTTTGATGATTTTGATGATATTTGTGATCATTTACTGGCATTTGATAATTCAAAGTTCGGCCCAGACAAAGTCGTCGCAACATACCGTCTTCTTCGTGAAGAAACAATTGATCAAAAACAGGACTTTTATTCTGCATCCGAATTTGATTTAACAAGCCTTTATAATGATCATTTTCGCGCTTTACTTGGTGAAAGGCAATTGCTTGAATTAGGCCGGAGTTGCGTTAGAGAAGAATACCGTACAAGTGCCACCATGCATTTGATGTGGAAATTTATCGCAAGATATGTGAATAGGCATAACATTGCTTATTTATTTGGCTGTGCGAGCCTGCCGGGAATAAATCAGGACGATCATAAATTAACGTTGACCCATCTTTACCATGCTCATAAGACACCGGATGAATTTAATATTCCTGCGGTAAAAAAACTAACGCAAAAAATGGATTATTATGCTGAGGGTGAGTATAGTAAAAAAGAGGCCTTGCGATCTCTAGCCCCTCTCGTAAAAGGGTATTTGCGCCTTGGGTGTTATATTGGTGACGGTGCAGTGATCGATGAACAGTTTAATACAACAGATGTGTTTATCTTGCTACCAGTTGATCGTCTTGAGAGCCGTTATTTACCTCTCTTGGATGAGTGATCAAAAATAAAATTCATAATTGTAAGAAAATAGTATTACCGGGCAGATGATGGATAATCAAAAGACGAAAAACAGGTTAAAAACAAATTCGGGTGCTAAAACCACACCGATGATGGAACAGTTTTTAAAACTGAAAGACGCGCACCGAGAATATTTATTATTTTATCGCATGGGTGATTTTTACGAACTTTTCTTTGATGATGCAGTTAAGGCGTCGGCTGCGCTTGATATAACTCTTACCAAACGCGGTAAACATATGGATGAGGATATCCCCATGTGTGGGGTTCCTGTTCATGCGGCTGAAAACTATCTGTCCAGGTTAATCGGAAAAGGGTTTAAAGTAGCCGTTTGTGAACAAATGGAAGACCCGGCAGAAGCGAAGAAGCGCGGTAATAAATCTGTTGTAAAGCGCGATGTCGTCAGGCTTGTAACGCCGGGAACCATCACGGAAGAAAATCTGCTTGATGCCCGGTCCCACAACTATCTAGCCGCTTTATCGAATGCGCAAGGAACATACGCCCTTTCGTGGCTAGATATAACCACAGGGGATTTTTACGTTAGTAAAATGACGGCTGCTAATCTCGACGCTGAGCTTGCCCGTCTTAATGCGGGCGAAATTATTGTACCCTTTAATTTAATGGATAAGGGCGAACTTGTAGATGTGCTTGATGATTGGCAACATATCATTAGTCCCGTTGAAAACTCGTTGTTCGATAGCACAAATGCTGAAAAGAAATTGAAAGATATTTTTGAGATTAGTACCTTGGAGGGTATTGGTGCATTTGAGCGGGCGGAACTATCAGCTTGTGGGGCGCTACTAGATTATCTTGACGAAACACAAAAAGGCAGACTACCGAAACTAAGCCGTCCGAAGCTTACCGGTGAAGACAGCGTTATGATGATTGATAGCGCGACACGTCGCAACCTTGAACTGACGAGAACTCTATCTGGTGATAAAAAAGGCAGTCTTCTCGCGACAATTGATAAAACAATTACCGGTGCTGGTGCAAGGTTGCTAGGCAGTTATTTAAGCGCCCCGCTTACCGACAAGGAAGAAATTAACAAGAGGCTTGATTTAAACTCGTATTTTTTAAATGCGGAACCCCTGCGTATTCAGCTACGAGGGCTTTTAAAAAGTTGTCCGGATCTTGAAAGGGCAATGTCCCGACTGTCTGTGGGGCGCGGTGGACCGCGTGATCTTGCTGCGGTGGGCGTTGCGCTTGATCAAGCGTTTACAATCAGGAAAATCATCGAAAAAGATATTGCAAAGTCCGAAGTGAGCCTCGCGATAGATTTCGCTGATCTTAAAGAGATATTGGTAAAGTTTGGTGATCATGCCAAATTGGTTGATGAATTGAGAAGGGCGCTTTTGCCGGATCCGCCGCTCATCATCAGGGACGGAAATTTCATTGCTAAAGGTTACCATGCGGGCCTTGATGAATTTCAAATGTTAAAAAGCGAAAGTAAGCGCCTTATTGCTGCACTTGAAGGAAGTTATAAAGATAAAACAGGCGTTAGCGGACTTAAAATAAAATATAATAATGTGCTTGGTTATTTTGTTGAGGTGACGGCGCTTCATGGCGATAAACTTATGTCTGCGCCGCTAAACGAAGAATTTATTCACCGTCAGACGCTTGCCAATGTGGTACGTTTTAATTCGCCTGAGTTAGCGGAACTTGCCGGAAAAATTGGCCAAGCCGGCGACCGGGCATTATCAATAGAACATGAAATTTATGAACAATTGGTTGAGAATGTCATAGAGGACTGGCAGGAAATAATTTTGGCTGCTTCGGCACTTGCTACCCTCGATGTTGGCTCTGCACTTGCGGAACTCGCTGCGGAAAATAATTACAGCCGCCCCATCGTTGATGAAAGTCTGGCATTTGATATTATTGGTGGTCGTCATCCTGTTGTTGAGGCGGCATTAAAAAAAGGTCTTGAAGGTAAATTTACTGCCAATGATTGTGACCTTGGTGAAAATAACAGGTTGTGGCTTATTACCGGGCCGAACATGGCGGGTAAAAGTACTTTTTTACGCCAGAATGCGCTTATTACCATATTGGCGCAAATGGGTAGCTTTGTTCCAGCAAGAAAGGCTCACATCGGAATAGTTGATAGATTATTTAGCCGCGTTGGTGCGTCTGATGATTTGGCGCGAGGCCGATCTACTTTTATGGTGGAAATGGTTGAAACAGCGGCGATATTAAACCAATCGACACCGCGGTCATTGGTGATACTCGATGAAATTGGCCGGGGTACTGCGACATATGATGGCCTGTCCATTGCCTGGGCGGCGGTGGAACACCTTCATGAAGTTAATAAAACCCGGGGCTTATTTGCAACACATTATCATGAGATGACAGCCTTGGCATCGAAGCTGGATAGTCTGGCGCTTCATTTTATGAAAGTAAAAGAATGGGACGGTGAGGTAATTTTTCTTCATGAAGTGGCGCATGGTTCGGCAGATAGGTCTTACGGTATTCAGGTAGCAAAACTAGCGGGGCTTCCGGCGGTGGTCGTTGAACGGGCAACGCAGGTGCTTCATAGTTTAGAGCAAGGCGGTGATGACGGACAAGGTGTGGCTCAAGGCCAGAAAATGAAAGCCTTAAGCGATGATTTACCACTTTTTTCCGCCGTACAGGAAAAAATATCTGTTTGCGCAGCAACGCGATCTGAATTTGAACTTGCCATGGAAGAATTAAGACCTGATGAATTGAGCCCGAGAGAGGCACTTGATGTGCTTTATAAATTAAAACAATTAAAAATATAAATTTATGATCAAGATAAAAAACCACCGCGATATTTTTAACAGAAAGGATCAAGCGCGCGAGCTTGATATTCTGAAAGAAAAATATCGTTCTGATCAAATAAGAACGCCACTTTTGGAGCTCATGAAAAATGCTTATGATCATGGGTTTCAAAATATAAAAGAACGTGCTGATAACGGCGAAACAGGTGTAAACCTCGCCAATACCCAAAGTTTTCTCACCGATGAAATTATCCATCTTCTTTATGATGTGGTGACGCAATATATATACCATGTGCCCAACCCGACAATGGGCGAGAGATTATGCCTTGCGGCATTTGGGGGTTATGGCAGGCAGGAAATGGCACCTTATTCGGATATAGATCTTCTGTTTATATTACCATATAAAAAAACCGCATGGAGCGAGCAAGTCGTTGAATATATTCTGTATATACTGTGGGATATGGGGCTTGATGTGGGGCATGCGGTTCGCACCGTCGATGAATGTATTCGGCTTTGTAAAACGGACTTGACCATTAAAACCTCATTGCTCGAAATGCGTTATATCTGGGGCGAAGAGAAGTTATTTGATGAATTAGTCACTAAATATGACAAAAAAATAGTTAAAGGAAACGCGCCGGAATTTACGGAACAGAAACTTCAGGAACGAGATGCTCGTCATAAAAGGCTTGGTGATACTCGTTATGTGGTGGAACCAAACTTGAAAGAAGGTAAGGGGGGACTTCGTGATTTACATACATTGTTCTGGATTGCAAAATTTATTTATAAAGTTCACAAAGTAAGCGAGATTGTTGAAAAAGGTGTTTTTTCACCCGAAGAATATCGCGAATTTCAAAAAGCCGAAGATTTTTTGTGGGCGGTGCGTTTCCATTTGCATTATTTTGCTGGTCGCCCAGAAGAAAGAATTACATTTGACGTGCAAAAGGCGCTTTCGGAAAAATTGGAATATGCCGATCGGCCCAATGTGTCTGGCGTTGAGAGATTTATGAAACATTTCTTTCTAACAGCAAAGAATGTTGGCGATCTTACACGTATATTTTGTGCTTACCTTGAAGAAAAACATAAACGTCGACCGCTTAGATTTTCTAATTTTTCATTTAGGAAAAAAAGTGCAGATGGCTTTCCAATAGAAGGGAGCAGGTTAAGTATAAAAAATGTCGAGGTGATTGAAAAAGATCCGGTAAAAATGATTGAAATATTTCATGTGGCGCAGAAATTTGAGCTTGATATTCATCCGCGTGCGCTGAGGATGATTAGACAAAATCTAAAATTAATAAAAGGCCGCACCCGCAGTAATGAAAGAGCCAATGACATTTTTATTGATATTCTTACTTTTAAAGACGGCCCGGGTTTTGCGCTCCGGCTGATGAATGAAGTTGGTGTATTAGGACGGTTTGTGCCGGATTTCGGCCGTGTAGTGGCGCAAATGCAATATGATATGTATCATGTGTATACGGTTGATGAACACACAATCCGCGCCATTGAATTATTGTCTGAAGTGGAAAGAGGAGTGCTCGCAGAAGAACATCCGCTTGCCAATGAAATTGTTCATAAAGTGCTTTCTCGTCGTGTGTTATACATATCAGTGTTTTTGCATGATATTGCCAAAGGACGAAAAGGCGATCATTCAATATTAGGGGAAGAGGTTGCCCATAAACTTTGTCCGCGTTTTGGTTTAACTGCAGCAGAGACGGAAACCGTTGCTTGGCTCGTCCGTTGGCACCTTCTTATGACATTATCGGCTTTTAAGCGTGATTTGAGTGATCCTAAGACTATTTCCGACTTTGCGGGTCAGGTGCAGAGTCCTGAACGATTAAGGCTGTTGCTTGTGCTTACGGTTGTTGATATTCGCGCAGTTGGCCCTAAAGTCTGGAATGGCTGGAAGGGGCAATTGCTTCGTGATTTATACAGCCGCTCGGAAGAATATCTTTTAGGCGGTCAGGTGAAATATGAAAATCGCCATCATGTAGATGCCGTTAAGAAGGAATTGAAGCTAGCGTTAACGGAATGGTCGGAACAGAAATTTGATGATTATGTTGCACGGTTTTATAACACATATTGGCAAGCGGTATCGGTTCAGGATTTGGTGCGAAATGCATTAATGATCGATATGGCCGATAAGTATAAAGATAACTTTACAGTAAATATTCATATTGATAAATTTCAAAACATATCCGAACTTAGCATTTATGCAGAAGACCATCCTGGCCTTTTTGCTCGTTTAACAGGGGCGATAGCCCTTAGTGGCGCGTCAATTCAGGATGCGCGGATTTTTACCACAAAAGACGGAATGGCGCTTGATACCTTTAGAATTCAGGATGTAGACGGGCAAGTTTTCAATGACAAAGAAAAGCTTGAAAAACTACAACAGAATATTAAAGATACCCTAGCAGGAAAAATCAGACCCAGAGAAGTATTTGACAGAAAGCGGGTTAAAAAGCGGCGCACTGATGTCTTTAAAGTAGAACCTAGGGTATTAATTGATAATAAAGCCAGTAACAGCCGCACGGTCATAGAGCTTAATGGCCGTGACAGAATTGGTTATTTGTTTGATCTTTCGCAGGTTCTGGTCGATCTTAAAATGTCGATTAGTTCGGCCCATATTGCCACATACGGAGAGCGGGCCATTACGGTATTTTTCGTGCGCGATATATTTGGCCATAAAGTAACCAATGATAAAAAACTTAAACTTATAGAAAAGAAATTAATGAATATTCTGACGGTGGAAGAATAGATGTCGGTATTAAAAGCTGCCGCTATATTTGGAAGTTTTACGATGATCAGTCGTATCCTTGGCTTCATCCGCGATATTCTTATGGCGGCAGCCCTCGGGGCTGGGGTTGTATCTGATTGTTTTGTCGTTGCTTTTAAGCTACCTAATTTTTTTAGACGGTTATTTGCGGAAGGAGCATTCAGTGCTTCATTTGTACCAATTTTTTCAGTAACTCTTGAAAAAGGTGGAAAGAAAAAGGCGCTTCTGTTTGCCGAAGAGGCATTTGCCTGTCTGGCTATTACATTGCTTGTATTTGTTGGGATTTTTGAATTATTCACTCCTGCATTGATTTTTGTTTTGGCGAATGGTTTTACCAATGATCCGGAAAAATTTGATTTAGCGGTAACTTTAACTCGGTATACTTTTCCATTTATATTATTTGTATCATTGGTTTCGTTGCTTGCGGGGGTTTTAAATTCACTTGGGAAGTTTGCTGAAACTGCGGCGGCACCGATTATTTTAAATTTATGTCTGATAAGCGCGCTTTTATATTTTGCAAATTTTATGGATACGCCGGCCCATACGCTTGCCATTGCCGTAAGTATCGCTGGTTTTATTCAACTGTTATTTCTTTATCGCGCCTGTCATAAAGCGGGCTACCGGATAAAAATAAAATTACCACGCTTAACACCAAGAGTAAAAAAACTGTTACTTATAATGGGACCTGCGGCGTTAGGTGCGGGTGTTATTCAGTTAAATCTTTTGATTGATATGATCATTGCGTCACACCTTCCCGATGCATCTATGTCTTATCTTTATTATGCTGATCGGCTTAATCAATTGCCTGTAGGGGTTATTGGCGTAGCCCTTGGTACGGTGTTACTACCGTATCTTTCACGAAGTATTGCAAATGGCGATGAAGCACAAGTCATTAAAAGTCAGAACCAGGCCATTGAAATGGGTTTGTTTTTTACAATTCCAGCGGCGGTTGCTTTTATTGTTGTGCCCAATGATCTTATTCATGTGTTGCTTGAACGGAGTAATTTTTCTGCCGAAGCGGCCTTTGAAACGTCGATGACTTTGGCTGCATACGCAGCGGGAATCCCTGCTTATGTATTGGCAAAAGTGTTTGTGCCGGGATATTTTGCCCGTGGTGATACGAAAACACCCTTGAAATTTGCAGTTGTTGCTTTATTTGTAAATGTGACATTAAATTTAATTTTGATGCAATATTTTGCCCATGTGGGATTGGCTATGGCCACGGCTATTTCTGCGTGGATAAATGTTTTTATGCTTGCGGGTGGGCTTATATTAAAAGGCCATTATCAAGTTGAAAAAGCGATCATAATAAGACTTTCAAAATATATTCTATGCAGCATTATCATGGGAGCCGTTGTTTGGTATGTGCAGAAACAGGTTCATTTCCTGATTGAAGGGGGAATGGCAGAACAGATTTTCGGGTTGTTAATATTGGTGGTTAGCGGCATCGGGGCATATTTGGTGGCAATATTTATCACAGGTACTGTTAAAAAAGATGAAATTAGAGCCTTGTTTTCAAAGAGATAAGTTGACCATGCTTCTAATTTTCTTCATATTCATGTGCTTATTTGAAACAAAAAATTGGATATGTCCAAAATATCCTTAAGGAATGATAATGACTGCTTTCAAACAACGTGTTTTTTCGGGGGTCCAACCTTCCGGAAATTTAACGCTTGGTAATTACCTAGGTGCCATTAAAAACTGGGTTGGTCTTCAGGATGATTATGAAACGATTTTTTGTGTAGTTGATCTCCATGCGATTACCACATGGCAAGAACCAGACGTGCTGAGAAATGCAACACGGGAAGTTGCGGCGGGGATGATCGCCTGCGGTGTTGATCCCCGGAAAAGTATTATTTTCAATCAAAGTCAGGTTTCAGCTCATGCGGAACTTGCGTGGATATTTAATTGTGTTGCCCGTATGGGATGGCTTAACCGCATGACCCAGTTTAAAGAAAAAGCAGGCAAGCATAAAGAACGTGCCAGTGTTGGGCTATATGTTTATCCGGACCTTATGGCAGCTGATATTCTTGCCTATTTGGCGACACATGTGCCCGTTGGCGCGGATCAGAAACAACATCTTGAACTAACCCGTGATATAGCACAGAAATTCAATAGTGATTATGGGGTTGATTTTTTCCCGGAAGTTGAGCCGCTTATTTTTGGTTCGGCAACACGTGTTATGTCCCTAAGGGACGGAAATGCGAAAATGTCAAAATCCGATCCATCGGAAAATAGCCGTATTAACCTTACCGATGACCGCGATACTATTGCCAAAAAAATCAGAAAAGCCCGTACGGATAGTGAGCCATTACCAGGAGTTCTGGCTGACCTTGAAGGTCGGGCAGAAGCAAAAAACCTGATTAATATTTTTGCAGCACTCGCCGATAGAGAGGCGTCGTCGATATGTGCGGAATATGAAGGTCAGGGATTTGCCGATTTTAAACGTGATCTTGCAGATTTGAGCGTTTCGGTGCTTGGTCCTATTACCGAAGAGATGAGCCGTTTGATGGATGATAAAAGTTATCTTGACGGTATATTGCGCGAAGGGGCACGTAGTGCCGATGCGATTGCAACGCCTATACTTGATAAAGTTCATGATATTGTCGGCATGCTTCGGCCCTGATTTTGACATATTGAAGAAGTATTGTTTGTAAGTTCAAGGGTAAATAGGTAAGGTATTGTCATGGTGAAATTTTATAAAATTATTGCAGTTTTTATTTTTATTGGCGTTCTTGCGTCCTGTACGCAGTCCATTCGCAGTAATGTGATGCGTTTTCATCAACTTCCCCAACCATCGGGTGAAACAATAGTCATCGTTCCTATGGACCCTACCAAAGTGGGCAGTATTGAATTTGCAAATTATGCAACATTGGTTGGTAATGCGCTTGGTAGTTATGGATATATTCCGGCAAATGGTGAAGAAGCCGATTTGATAGTTGAACTTGACTATGGCGTTAGTGAAGGCCAAAAAGTTGTGCGCACATCACCAAGTATGTATGGGTTTATGGGGTATGGCAGTTACTACGGACAATATTTTAATCCATGGTTCCCGTACCGTAATCCATATATGTATCGTGGCGGTTTTTATGGTAGAGCATATTCTTACGGCGGAATGTATGACCCGTTTGGGTATCATCCGCTCGGGATGGGGGCTACGACGCGTACTTATATAAATTATGACCGTCATCTTAAAATGGTTATCAAACCAAACAGTGATAATGTACAAAACCTTTATGAAGGTGAAGTGAGTAGCAAGGGTCGTAATGGCAACCTGCATGAAATAATGCCCTATATGGTACAAGCTTTTTTCACAAATTTCCCCGGGGAAAGTGGATCATCTGAACGGGTTTCAGTGGAAATTCCGGAAGGTTGATATTTAGGGCTTGAAAATAGCCGCTATCCTCGCCATCTATAATGAATAATAAATACACGGGATAGGCCATGTGGGAAACCATTAAAGATATTGGGTATTGGTTAAAAGAAACCATCAGCTTGAAAATGTTAAAACGAATAATAGGCGTGCTCTTTCTCGTTGTGCTGCTTTATTATCCGGTTGGTATGTTTCTTGTTCATAAGGTTGACGCGAACCCAGACTTCGGCCCGCAAAATATTGCGCAAGGAAGTAACGCTGTGGCAGTCAGTATAGCCTTGATTGACCGAGAAGTGGTTCAAAATAGCTGGGTGTCAAATGACCCGTTTTTCAAGCCGGGTTATTTTCTTGATAATATGTCAAATTACCAAACCGGGATTATTTCTTCTATTGCACGTTTCAGTTATGAGTTGGTTGACCAGCTTGGCCGTACACGTGGGTCAAGTGCTGTTGATCCTGACCTACAAGAAGTGTCAGGGCTTTTGCAATATGCCGGTGATATATGGTGGTGGAATCCGTCAACGTCACTATTGCCAGTGGCCACGTCAGAACAACAATATATCAAAGCTATGGAACAGCTGATTATATATAATAAACGTCTTGCTACCGGGAATGCCGTCTTTGAAAAACGCGCTGATAACCTGCTGGCAACTCTTGACCGTATATCACTTGATCTTGGCGCATCATCGGCAAGCATCGATAGTTATATAAAAACCGGATTTGGCTGTGTGCTTGATTTAGGTGCTGATGATTTATTCTTTAACGTAAAGGGGCAGGCATATGCTTACCGTATGATCCTTCAAGGGCTGCGTAAAGATTTCGAGAAAATTATTACATCACGTGACATTGTTACAAGTTGGGACGAAATGGAAACGTCATTTAGTAGCATAATCGCCATGGACCCAATGATCGTTTCTAACTGTGAGGTGGACGGTTTTATTTTTCAAAATCATTTAGCATCTGAAGGTTTTTATTTGCTTAGGGCGCGAACGCAACTCAAAGAAATCACCAATATACTGCTTAAATAAATATACTCTTGCCAATTCTATAATAAGAATGGCACTATAGAGTTATAAAATAAAAACGGGATAGATAATAAAGGGTTTTGGTATGTCCGAACAGGACAATAAGTGGAAATTTTTGATCATCGCAGATGATACGCCGGAATTTATGAAAGTACTTCGCCTTGCCAGTAAACGGGCACAAAAGGTGGGGGGCAGCATACTATTGCTTCATATTATTCCACCTGCAGATTTTCAACACTGGACTTCCGTTAAAGACATTATGGAAGAAGAGGCTATGGAAGAAGCGCGCGAGCATGTGGAAAACCATGTGAGGGAAATTAAAAGAATTTCCGGCCTTGATGCTGAAGCCCTTATACGTAAAGGAAAACCTGAAGAAGTGATTTCCGAAGTTATCGCCAGTGATCATGATATTCATCTTCTTGTTCTTGGGGCTGATGTTGACGGGGACCCGGGACCGCTTATTAAAAGCTTTCGCGAAGTATTGCTCAATGTGCTCCACATGCCGGTACTTGTCGTGCCGGGTAACATGACCGATGAAGAAATCGATAAATTCGCTTAAATTATTTAATATATTAACCTTGATTTTAAGGCATTTCATAACTATTTATGAGATAAGCTCAAACAAATAGGAATAATATATGTTTATTCAAACAGAACAGACACCAAACCCGGCAACCCTGAAATTTATTCCAGGTGAAGCTGTTTTGGAAAATGGTACAATGTTTTTTGAAAATAAAGATGCCGCGAGCGTTTCACCACTAGCACAGGTGCTTTTTGATATTGATGGTGTCTCCGCTGTGTTTCTAGGGTCTGATTTCATTACTGTTGAAAATGAAGGTAAGGACTGGGACGAACTCAAGCCGGTTATTCTTGGCACAATTATGGAACATTTCACGGCGGGGCTCCCTATAGTGACGGGTTCTAACGATGATGAAACTACCGATAATGAAGATGATGATGCCGATCCTGAAATTGTGGCGCAGATTAAAGAGCTTTTAGATACGCGCGTTCGTCCGGCAGTGGCCCGTGACGGTGGTGATATCACTTACCACGGATTTCGTGACGGGGTAGTTTATTTGAGAATGCAAGGTGCATGTTCCGGCTGCCCAAGTTCAACGGCTACGCTTAAATATGGCATTCAAAATTTACTTAAACACTATATCCCTGAAGTAGAAAGTGTTGAACCGGTAGAATAATCTTATTCAGTTTTTTCAAAATTAAAAAACGGCATGCCGTACCAGTACCAGCGTCCATCAGGACCGGGCATGGTGCAGTTAATTCTGTGACGTCCCACAGGGAAAGCGTCGTCAAAGCGGATTTCAATGCGACTACCGCCAATTAGATTAACGTTAGCTGGTTCTTTTAAATGAGAAGGGTAGCATTCCAGGTTTTTTAGGCCTTTAATGTTTTCACTAACTGTAAAGCCGGCTGCGGGCGGGTTAAATTCTAAATTTGCGGAACGTGGCAATACATCGCGTACGGGCAGAGACCTGGAATTGATAATCAATTTAAAGCGGTCAATATCTGCATAACTTTGGTTGAATGCAAAACGCGGCAAGGCCATTATATTGTTTGAGCTGTTTGCTGTGCTTGAATATTGAGCAAAGGCAGCGCTGTAATTTTTAATTTTAATTGCTTCTAGTAATTCTTCAGAATATTCACCATGTGGAAATGCAAACATATCTGGGATAAACCCGAGTTCCTGTTGATAAATTGCATCTGAAAACCCAATGTCGGCCAATGCACTTTCGGCACTCATTTGTGTCATATGAGCATGGGCATGACTATGATGGCCAATATCAACCAGCGGATCAGCCTCTAGCTCGCGAATTTGATCCCATGTCATGGAGCTTTTGTTGCGAGCATTAACGGATTGTGTTGAGATGAATAAAGTAAATGGGATGCTTGCCGTTTTAAACCGTGGCCAAGCCTCCTCATAAACGGAAAGATAACCATCATCAATGGTAATGGCAATGGTTCTAGGCGGCAGTTTTTCGCCGTTTTTAAAGGCTTCAGTAATAACCCGTAGCGGTACGATATTATAAATATCTTTGCTTAGTTCCTTAATATGTTCGTCAATTTGTTCAAGGGTCACATTGGTCGTCGGGAAATCTGTTTCACCAAAACGGTGATACATTATGATTACCGCGCTATCTTCGACTGCTTGGTCTTGTGAAAAAGTCAAAGCTGGGTATATTGAAATGAATGAAAATAACAAACAAATTTTAATGAACTGTTTTTTCAATATTATCCCTCTAAATTTTGTAATTTATTGATTATAAGTTTTGTTAGAAAAAGACTATAACAGAACTTATTAAAAATTATCAGTAAAATTATTATTAGAAACTTAACCGATTAATGACTTGTATTTTAGCAATTGATACGACTGTAGGGGCCTGTTCTGCAGCACTTATAACGGATAGAAAACTTATCGAGAACAAGTTTGAAGTGCGCGCACGTGGGCATGTTGAAAGACTGCTGCCGATGATAGATGAAATATGTGAAAGCTCTAATGTAGATATTTCAAAAGTTGATCAGATTGCTGTAACTATAGGGCCGGGTACTTTTGCAGGCGTACGAATTGGCCTTTCTGCGGCGAAGGGTTTAGGGCTTGCGCTTGATATCCCACTCGTTCCTATTACGACTTTGGAAGTCTTGGCTTTTCAATTTGCAAAAACAGAAAATAATTTTTCCGGCAATATTGCGGTAGCAATAGATGCACGGCGTGGTGAAATATATTTTCAATTATTTTCTGTCAACTGTGGGTATCATGAAGCAAAGTCAGAAGCAGAGGCCATAGATCTCGCCATAGTAAAAGAAAAAATACCAGCAGAAATAGATTTTATCATTGGTAGTGGTGGCGAACTCTTGACGGATTTGAAAATTGAGATAAAGCAGGGTTATAATTATCCTGATGCTGCATTTATTGCAGAACTGGCAGAGCAGTTATCAAACAGAGCTACACAAAGTGATGAAATTTCGCCACTGTATTTGCGGGCGCCTGATGCTATAAAACCTGCACCACTTGATATGATTGTCACTGATGATTGATAGGGAAAATGTTGCTATTATCCAGATGGGGATTGAGGGGGCAGAACTTCTATCAGAAATTTACGCTGAAGCTTTTAAAAAAACACCTGAACAACAGTGGGGCAAAGAGGCATTTTGTGATTTTTATTCAATTTCAGGAACTATTGGTTATGTCATTAAGGAAAAGGAACAACCCATTGGGTTCCTATTATTAAGAAAAATTATTGACGAGGCGGAAATAATTACATTTTGTATATTGCCAAAATGGTGTCAAAATGGGTATGGTAAGTATCTTTTAGAATGGGTCATAGATGAGTTGCAACAGCAATCTATTAAAAGATTTTTTCTGGAAGTTCGCGAAAATAATGATGCGGCCGTTAGACTTTATAATAAATGTTCTTTTGAAATAATTGGTCGCCGCAAAGGGTATTATAAAGGCCATCAAAATGGTAATATTGACGCACTAGTTATGCAATTACGGTTGATTGATTAATTGACGTGGATGTATAATGTGCCGTTACCTTAATGATGGACGTAAAATTTAGGAAATAATAATGTCATCAAAAATAGAAAAATTATGTGTTGAAAAAAATATGCGTATGACGGATCAACGTCGGATTATCGCACGTGTTTTATCAGATGCCGATGATCATCCTGATGTAGAAGAAGTTTATAAAAGGGCGACTGAAATTGATCACCAAATTAGTATAGCGACAGTGTACCGTACTGTTAGGCTTTTTGAGGAAGCAAACATCCTTGAACGACATGATTTTCGTGATGGACGTTCGCGCTATGAGTTGGTTACAGAATCCCATCATGATCATATGATTGATATTGAAAGTGGTGAAGTGATTGAATTTGTTGATGATGAGATTGAGGAACTGCAAAAAGCAATTGCAGAAAAACTCGGCTATGAACTTATCGATCACCGAATGGAACTTTACGGTACAAAAAAGAAAAGTTAATTAGCACCTCGCGGATTTATAGTATTTATGGCTATTTTTTCGTTTGAGTGCTATAGACGGCAACGCTGTATAGGACATCCTATACAGTGTTTTATTTTATTGGTGAAATTTAAATGCGTAAGTATTTTAAATTATTGAAAATTGCAGTTTATCTGGGCATATTATTACCGCCGACGATACTCTTAAAAAAGCTCAAGTTTCCGGGGTATAAGGCTTGGCCGCACTGGGTGCATAAGTCTATGTGTATGGCGCTTGATATCAGGGTAAAGACCTTTGGTCATGCCCTTGAAAAGTCACCAACTTTATTTGTCAGTAATCACGTGTCTTATTTAGATATCATTATCCTAGGGCATATTCTTAAAGGCTGCTTCATTGCTAAAAGGGATATGATGGAATGGCCGGTACTTGGCTTTTTATCTACATTGCAACGGACAATTTTTATTGACCGTGAGAAAAGATCGGAAGTTAACAGTCAACGTCAGGAAATGCAGGATAGAATTAAAGGCGGTGACAGCCTTATTCTATTTCCCGAAGGTACCACCTCAAATGGCGGTGTGGTCCTACCCTTTAAAAGCGCATTATTTGGCGTGACGGAAAATTATATTCATCCGCAGACCGATGAAGAGGGGCGACCACTGGAATTGATGGTGCAACCGATTAGCGTTGTTTATAAACGGATCAACTGTATGCCAACAAATCGTTCAAACCGGCCTTTTGTGGCGTGGTACGGGGATATGGAGATTGGGCCTCATTTTAAAAAGTTTCTAACCTTGCAGAATATCGAAGTGGAAATTCATTTCCATGAGCCTGTTTCAAGAAATCTGTTTAAAACGAGAAAAGAACTTTCAGCATACTGTCACCGCACCATTGCGAACCAAGTAGAAGAACGCCTTAGGCGCGTTCAGGAATAGGACTTGAAGTGAAAAAGAAGTTATTTATCAAAACATATGGCTGTCAGATGAATGTCTATGACAGCGAACGTATGATAGATGTGATGGCAATGGAAGGGTACGAAGAAACGGATAGCCCTGAAAATGCTGATCTGGTGGTTCTGAACACTTGTCATATCCGTGAAAAGGCGGCGGAAAAAGTATATTCCGATATTGGGCGTATTCGTAAAATAAAAGACACGAAAAAGAAAAACGGTGAAGAAATGGTTCTGGCCGTCGGTGGCTGTGTTGCACAGGCCGAAGGCGCGGAGATTATGAAACGCGCACCGGTAGTCGATATGGTATTCGGACCTCAAACTTATCATAACCTTCCGAAAATGGTTGAAAAGTCTATCTCTCTAAAAGCCAAAGGTGAAAAATCAAGAATTCTTGATACGGACCTTTCTGTGGATGAGAAATTTGATCAACTATCAAAAAAAGCTGTGAAGAAAAAACCAACAGCATTTCTTACTATTCAAGAAGGGTGCGATAAGTTCTGCACATATTGTGTCGTGCCTTATACGCGTGGTTCGGAATTCTCCCGTAAGGTTGATGATGTGATGAAAGACGCGATTAAACTTGCTGAAGCAGGTGTCGTGGAAGTTACTTTGCTTGGACAGAATGTTAATGCCTATCATGGTACTTCCGCGGACGGGGAAGAATGGGGTCTACCTGAACTTATAACAAAGCTTGCAAAGATTGATGGGTTTGAGCGGATAAGATATACCACGTCTCACCCTCATGATATGACCGATGATTTAATTAATGTGCACGGAACGGTTAAAGAATGTATGCCCTATCTGCATCTTCCGGTTCAGGCGGGATCTGATAAAGTTCTTAAAGCAATGAACCGTTCGCACAATACGGCTACTTATAAGAAAACAATTGCAGACCTGCGGAAAATTTGTCCTGATCTTGCGCTGTCGGGTGATTTTATTGTCGGCTTCCCCGGTGAAACTGACGAAGATTTTGAGCAGACAATGGAACTCGTTCGTGAAGTGACATATGCGCAAGCCTATAGTTTTAAATTTAGCTCGCGTCCAGGTACGCCAGCGGCGGATATGGATAGTCAAGTTGCTGAGGATGTAAAATCCCAAAGACTGACAAAGCTTCAGGCGCTGCTTAAAACACAGCAAATGGATTTTAATAAATCGGTGGTCGGTAAAACACTTTCCGTGCTTATCGAAAATACAGGTAAGACGCCCGGCACAGCATTTGGCAGAAGCCCTTATATGCAAGCAGTACAAGTATCGATAGGTGATGCTGATTTTGATCAGCTAAAAGGCAAAATAGTTGATGTTCTGATTAAAGAAGGCGGCCCGTTTAATATTCAAGGTGTACTTGCTTAATGTTTTTGGGTAAAATTTGAGCAATGAAACAAAAAATAGAAGAAAATAAAACTGCAGGTGTTATTGAATTTGAAGATAACCTGCTTTTGCCTGCTCTTTACGGAGAGCATAATTCAAACCTCGCTCGTCTTGAAAATGAATTCGGCTGCATACTTTCTAGTAAAGGTAACTTACTTTCTCTTGAAGGGTCTGATGAAGCCTGTAGTTTATCGCGTGATGTGCTTATTAGCCTTTATAACCGCCTTGAAAAAGGACATGAGGTAACGGCTGATGATGTTGATGGTGCCATTCGACTTGTCGGTATGCTTGACAGTCCGGAGGCAAGTTTTGTTAATCCTCGTGAACAAATTGTCGATAGTGGTAATGTTATTCGCACGCGAAAAACGGTTATATCGCCGCGTTCAGTTAATCAGGGAAAATATATTGATGCCCTCAGAAACGGCAATATGACTTTCGGCCTTGGCCCAGCGGGGACAGGAAAAACTTTTCTGGCTGTGGCGATGGCCGTTTCGCATTTGTTAGAGGGAAAAGTCGAACGAATTATTTTATCAAGGCCAGCCGTAGAAGCCGGCGAGAAGCTGGGGTTTTTACCAGGTGACCTTAAAGACAAGGTTGATCCATATTTGCGCCCCCTCTATGACGCACTCGGCCAGATGATATCGGTGGAACAAACTGAAAAAAGACTTGAACGTGGTGAAATTGAAGTGGCGCCATTAGCGTTTATGCGCGGGCGTACGTTATCGGATGCTTTTGTTATTCTTGATGAAGCGCAAAATACCACGCCGATGCAGATGAAAATGTTTTTGACCCGTTTTGGTCAGAACTGCCATATGGTTGTTTGTGGTGACCCTTCGCAGGTTGATCTTCCAGACGGTAATGTTTCGGGACTTAAGGATGCTCTTGATACACTTTCAGACATTGATGATATTGCCTTTATTGAATTTAATGCCGACGATGTGGTACGCCATAAATTGGTTGGTAAAATCGTTAGAGCTTATGATGATAAAGAAAAAAGTCGATCCTGATGTCATTACCGGAAGGATTAGAGCTTGAGGTATCTGTCGATTATGACCGCTGGGCGGAGGTACTGCCTGAATATGAAAAAATTATTTGTACTTGTTGTGAATTGATTGTTGATAATATTTCAGAAGGAAAAGCTCTTACTAAATTTTCACATATTGAATTAAGTGTTGTTCTTTGTGATGATGCGTTAATTCACAAGCTTAATAATGATTATAGGCATAAAGACAAAGCAACAAATGTACTTTCCTTTGAAGGGCTTGACCAAGGTGAGGTTGAACAATATCTGCAATCGACGGCGAAAGTTCCTGAGCGACCCTTTTCATTAGGTGAAATATATATTGCTTATGAAACCGTGTCGGTTGAAGCCGAGAATGCCGGAATATCGTTCAAGGATCATTTTGTTCATTTGGTAATTCACGGTATTCTTCATTTGTTAAGTTATGACCATATTAAGGATGAAGAGGCAGAGCTTATGGAAGCTAAGGAAACCGAGTTATTGAAAATTCTTGGTATTGACGATCCTTATGCAGCGTGAAATAGTGTTTTTGGAAAAAATGAGAAAGGCTTTAGAGCAACTATAATGACATCATCATCAAAACCTGATGGCGCGAACGGGCAGCAAAATGGATTTTGGGCCAGCATCAGGAAAATTTTCACCCGGTCAAATATTGATCAGGCGCTTAAAGAAAGTCTTGAAGAAGTAATCGAAGAGATCGAAGCTGACGAAGGGACGCTTGGTGTAGAAGAGCGTTCGATTATTATGAATACTCTCAGTTTTGGCGACCTTCGGGTTGATGACGTCATGGTGCCCCGCGCAGATATTGTTGCGGTTGAAGAAAACAGCTCTTTTGATGAAATGATTAATATATTTGTTGGGGCTTCTACATCGCGCCTTCCTGTGTATAGAGAAACATTGGACGAGGTCATCGCGATGGTCCACATTAAGGATGCCTTTCGCACATTTGCAAGAAACAAGGAAAATAATAATTTCCCTTCCGTGAAATCTATTCAACGGCCTATTTTGTTTGTGCCGCCGTCTATGAAATTGATTGACCTTCTGACAAAAATGCAGAAAACCCATATTCATATGGCATTGGTTGTCGATGAATATGGTGGGACAGACGGGCTTCTTACCATTGAAGATCTGGTTGAGCAGATCGTTGGTGATATCGAAGACGAGCATGATATGGTCGAAGAAGTGATGATGAAAGAACAGGCGGACGGCAATTTATATGTTGATGCAAGACTGCCTATTGAAGAACTTGAGGATTTACTGAATATAGATTTCCTTAATGATGAACAGGATGATGATGTTGACACATTGGGCGGACTTGTTTTTACGCTTGCAGGACATATTCCGCAAAAAGGTGAAGTAATAGAACATGAAAATGGCATACGCTTTGAAATAATAGAGGGCGACAGTCGACATATTGAATATATTTTGGTTCACAGAAAACAATCAGTATGAAGTTAGTTTTGCCTACAATTGGTACCCTTGAGAGCTATTTTGTTAAAAGTTCAGAGTTAAAAAAGCTGTTTATATTGTTATTGGCAGGACTTAGCTCAGCACTTTCATTTGCGCCGGTTTATTTCTTCCCGAGTTATATGATCGCATTGCCAGTATTGCTTGTTTTTATTATGAGTGGCAAAAATTTGGGTGAAGCCTTTAAATTTGGATATATTTTTGGCTTTGGGCATTTCTTTGCCGGCCTATATTGGATTGGTAACAGTTTTACAATTGAACCTTCTGTCCCGGGTTGGGTTGGTTATATTATGGTCGCGCTTCTTAGCGTCATTCTAGCTATTTTTATCGGATTGGTTGCCTTCGGGGTAAAATATATTCATAAAAATCATAATTTCAAAACCCATATGATTAATATTGTTATTAGTTTTGTCGTTTTGTGGTCGATAGTGGAATGGTTGCGAGGGGTCGTCTTTACCGGGTTTCCGTGGAATTTGACAGGTTATATTTGGGGGTTTTCTGATGTTATGCTGCAATCCACAGCGGTTTGGGGAGTATATGGTCTCAGCATTATCACAGCGTTTCTAACTTTTATCCCATTTTTAATGTTGGATAAAAAGTATCGTTTATTAGCCCCAGCTATTGCTATATTTGTAATTGGCGGAATTTTTTATTACGGAAATAACCGTATGACTGAGAGTGCCGGTTTTGTTGAAGGGGTAAATTTACGAATTGTTCATCCTAATATAAAACAACAAGATAAATGGCCAGCAAAA
>JAESUD010000158.1 GCA_016763335.1 Emcibacteraceae bacterium
CACTTAAATCCAATACCTCTAGGGCTATCAATAATATATTCTTGTTGCAGTTTTTGCAGAGCGTTGGATCCAAATTCATTGAATCCAATATTAAACATGTTTAAGGCAACTAAACTATTAGGATTGCTTGCAATTAGGCGAATATCTTCTTGAATGGAATTTATATAATTAGAAAGCTCAAAATGTTTAGCTTCAACTGTCGCTGTTAACCTATTTTTATCTGCTTCCGTGATTGTTTTATCTGCGTTTAAGTAAGCTGATACACCAACCATGCTACAAGCGAAAATTAAGAGCAACAACACAAAAATCGGTAACTTTGTCGATATTTTTATATTATTTAGATAATCCATATCATTAACCCCCACAACATGACAAAACTTCATTTTGAATATTATTCAACTTTGTCTGATTTACTGAGCTATGTATTACTTTCCTCTCTCTAACTAGGGTTAAATTTTGTTGCCTAAGTGATGAAAATTGAATAAATTCATTTTCATTAATCGGCTTGCTATAATAAAACCCTTGTAATTCAGCAGTATCAGGTAACATTAATTCATTTAGTTGCGATGGTTTTTCAACACCTTCAACGACAATTTCCAGATTAAACTCATTAGCCAGTAAAATGACAATTTTGCATATTTTTAAACTAGCTGGTGAAACCTCAATTTGAGCAATAAAACTTCGATCTATTTTAATTTTTGAAATTGGTAATTCTTTAAGCCTTGTAAGAGATGAATAACCAACGCCAAAATCATCGATAACCCATTTAACGCCATATTTGGCGAGCGCCTCCATTTTATCTTTTAGAAGAGCCAGGTTCTCCATCAATGCCGTTTCTGTAATTTCAAGTTCTAATAGCGCTGGGTCAACGTCATATTTTTCAAGTGTCTCTTTCACATGATCTACAAAATCATCCTTTTGCATTTGCAAGGGCGAAACATTTACAGCAATCGGTAGGACTTTAATTCCTTGGTCTGTCCATTTTTTTATCTTCGCACATGTTTCCTCAATGACCCATTTCCCAATTTCAAGGATGCTCAAGGTTTTTTCTGCCATCGGGATAAATATTGCCGGACTTATCGTACCACGCGTAGAAGAATTCCATCTCAAAAGGGCTTCGGCACCACTGATGTGGATGCCACATTTAAACATTTTCGGTTGAAATAAAAGCTCAAGTTCACCATTGATAGCGGCATTAGAAAGGTCATGTTCCATCTTAACCGTTTCTGTAATGGTTTTTCTTAATTCATGGTCATAAAATTCACATGTATTTTTCCCATTTTTCTTAGCCATATATAGTGCATGATCCGCAGCTTTTAAAAATGTGCTGGCTTTTCGGTCTCTAACATGTGGAGCCATTAAAGCTATTCCGAAACTACATTTACAAGGAATTATAGACTCTTCATAATGTAGCGGTTCATCAAAAATATTTTTTATTTTATCCTTAATAACCATAATATCATTTTCATGATGATAGCCGTTCAAAACAATACCAAATTCATCCCCCCCCTAAACGCGCAACCAAATCTGTACAACGTATAACACCCGCTAACCTACTGGCGATTTCTTTCAACAAAGCATCACCCGCAGGATGGCCGTAAGTATCATTTACTACTTTAAAATCATCCAAATCTAGGATAATCAATGCTAAATATTTTTCTGCACGCATGGTATTGTGAATAGAAAATTCTAAAAATTCATCAAATTTAGTACGGTTGGCAAGCTTCGTCACACCATCCAGATAAGCAAGTTTTGTGAGTTTCTCTTCGAGTTCTTTTTGTGAAATGCTGTACCGTATCGCTCTGTTCAAAAGTCCTACACTTAATTCACCTTTGATTAAAAAATCGGCGGCGCCAAATTCAGAAGCTTTCCTATCTATATCTGCATTATATTGCCCGGTAAGCAATATCAAAGGAACGAAGCATTTATTTTCATTGGCCTCTCGAATAATTTCAATCCCAGAAATAACGCCAATATTTTGATCTATAAAACAAATGTCGTATTTGTTAATTTCTTCTATTATATCTTTTTCAGAGGGATCGTTTATCCAAGTAATATCTATTGCCTTATTAGGAAATGCCTTTTTCAATAATCTTTTAATATGAAGGAAATCTACCTCATCATCATCTACTACTAATAAATTCATTCGCTTCCCCACCTTTCAAACATTATGAAACCGGAATATATATCAATATGTATCTATATAATACATAGTATATATTAACAAATACTTATGGTTGTTTTTTTATCCTATAATATAGAAAAATATTTTAAAAATTATTCCATTATATCAATATCTTATGCCCAATTAACAAAATAAGCTTTATAAGCTAAAACCAACGGGCCTTTCTTTCAAAGATAACATTAACTTCCACTGCAAAAACGACACCAGCTAACAATCAATAGAAGAATATTAGCTGAATAACTCAATTTATATTTTCTTAAATTGATGCAAAATCGGCTTAAAATTCTATTGTCTTAAATTAAAAAAACTAGCCCCTTGATTAGAAAATATTGCTTCTCTACACATAATTAAAGACTTTTAAATGTACGTAAATTTCTATCTCAACATATCAGTCTTGCCTCACGGCGTTTAAAAAATATGCACGAATTGGCAACTTATCCGGCTGCAACCACTATTTAAAAGCACCCTTTATATTCGATTATTTACACAGCAATATTGTTAGAAGTGTATTACTGGCTTCAAGAAAATATTATCGGCAAGATACAATGACAAAAAACATTACATTATCATATCTTAAATTGGTTGTTCAGAGATTTCGTATTCTTCTTTTAGTGCTTTCTCAATGACACGCGCGTCATAGGAAATACTGTCAGGTTCATCTTGAAATAAGGAAATAGTTAGCTCGCTTTTGGCCTTAGGGCCGGATATTGTTCCGCGTGATGCGACAGCTGTATTACCACCTACTCTACCGTTATCACTAAGAACCGCAAGAGATTTTCTCGCTTTTCCTAGTTCAAATTTGTTATTCCTTGCTTCTGTAATTACAAAATAATTGAACCCTTTTTCGAGTGTTAATTCAGCGCTCCTAAGTAGTGCAAAATCATTTGCTTTTTTAATATCTGTATTTGATGACCCCGTATAAGTTACGTAATAAATATTGTCACCTTGTTGTTCAGATTTATACCCAACACCGCTACTAAAGCTTTGGTAATTTCCGGTAATACATCCAGATAATAAAAGTGCCATTAAAATTAGACATTTTTGTTTCATTTTCTTATCTCCCTGCGTTTATTGCATTTTCCAAAATACGGATATTATTATCAAGTGTTGATGACGGTCTTAATGCGCTCGCCTTTCTAAGCAATGATAAGGCACGGGTTAGTTTCCTAAAGCTAACAGCCATTCGCGCGTTATCTGTAAATGTGCCCCTTGCAAGCCCTGCATATTTCACAAAAAGTACTCTTGGTCAAAAAAACACACCAAGCTTATTTGGTTCTGCCAAGGACATCTTAAATCAAGACAATTTGAGTGAGCTTTACCAGCTGCCAATCGCCCGGATGAGGCTTGAACAGTCAGAAATTATTGTTCCTCTGTATAGCTAACCCCTGGACAATTTTCCAGTCAACCTCGAAGCATCAGCTTTAATGTTTCCTGAAAACAACGGTCTAATTTTATCTAAATATGCAGCAGGAAACCCGTCCCATTATCATTGACCAACGTTAAAGCATATGGATGTACTTCAAACTTAAAGCTATTTAATAACTCACCTGTTTTTGAATAATAATTCACATTCTTATTAATTAATTTAGGTTGGCCGTTTTTCTGTCATGGAGTATGCCCGAGAACTGAATATCAATTAGAGAGATATCTTATAAACTAGGGTTTAGTGATCCGACCCATTTCTTCAAATTTTTCCATAATAAAAGCCAAGAGTTCCATTTAATTTTCGTAAAAAATACATGAAGCTCATTTGATTTTCGGATATCTATGTTTGTTAATCAAAAAAAGCTATAACCAGATATCCGATAACAGCAATAACCGCAGAAATCATAGCATAAGGTATTTGCGAATAAGCATGTTGGAAAGGAGTGCAACCGCTGGCCTGTGCCGTTAGAACTGTTGCGTCAGAATAAAAACAGGCATGACTACCAAATGTTGATGCCGATAAAGTTGCACCAATAACCACCGCCATATTAGCATCCAAACCGTTTGACAGCGAAACAACAATTGGTAAAATAATTACAAAAACACCCCAGTTTGAACCAGTTGCAAACGATATGGCCGCCATGACGACAAAAATAATAACAGGTAACAATTCTGCTGTCATATACGGCTTTAAAGAAATAATGGTCTGCTGCGCTAAGCCCAATTGGTCATTAACTTCTTTTAACAAGAAAGCACAAATCAATACTGTCAACGGTTCTATCATCATTTTAAAACCGTCTATGCAAATATTTATAGCATCAGGAAGCGTGAGGATTTTCTTAAGCACCATCATACCAACTGTTAATGCCATGGTGAAATAAACACCTTTCAAAAAAATCCAGATCAAAATACATTGTTGATGAAACCAAAACAAACATAGGCAGAATAAACAACCACACCTTAGGCTTACTTCCTTTATTCATCGTCCCGGACTGGCTAAATTCATCATAACTGACAACGCCATTTGGTATACACTGTCCTGCTTCTGCCCGAGCTTCTGCTGTTTTCATTGTCCCTAAAAGCGGTATTTTTTGAGCAATGACAAACGGCACTAGCAGAAATGCGGCCCATGCATAAAACATATATGGTATAGATTCAATATATACCCATATTCCCTGCCCCTCAGCCGCGACACCATTATTTTCGAGTAATGCCCCGAAAAACACTCCCCACGTAGAAATGGGTATCAAAACACTAATAGGTGCCGCTGTAGAATCAACAACATAAGCAAGCATTTCCCTTGAAGTTTTATAAGTATCGGTAACTTTACGCATAGCAGAGCCCGCCGCTAATGAATTCAGATAGTCATCAACAAACAGAAAAATGCCTAATATCCAAGTAACATAAAGGGCACCCTTTTTGGTTTTAATGTAACGAATTGAGAATTCAGTAAAAGCTTCGACCGACCCGGATTTTATCAACAACGCAATCAAGCTTCCCATACAAGCACATACTAAAATAACCCAAGCCACTGTGTCATCCATCATGACCTTTAATGTACCTTCACTGACAATTGTAAGGGGGTCCCCTGGGTTAAGAATAACCGCCCCAACCACAACACCCGCCAGAATTGACTCAATTGCACGGTGCGTCCAAAGTGCCAGTACCAGCACAACTATTGTCGGTAAAAAAATCAGAAAAACTGGATATTCCATAAATTAATGCCTTATAATTAGCGGTTCTCTCTCAGATACAACTTCCTTATTGCTATAAAGGTTATAGATTTATTTGCTCGTCTACGGCGCGATTAGCCGCATCAATAGCCCCATTAACATAGGCATATCCAGAGGCATCAGAATTCGCGATCGATATTCGACCTATTTGAGCCCTCCCCGCAATATGAGGCCCTTTTTCCGGCCCCCAATCCTTGGGGTCTGAATAATCATTATATTCATAGGCATAACCATGAGGCCAGCGATTAACCGTTATACCCGCTATATCTCTTTCTGCATCAAAGCCGCCTTTTCCAAGCATACCATTCATTTGTCTGACAATGGATGTTTCAAAATCATCAAATGTAAGCTGGTAAAGTTCCTGCCGTCCCATTTTATGTTGTTCCCTTGCGCTATACCCTTCATCAGGTACAGTAGGCACATAAGTCGCGTGGACAATAATTGGTTCATCTGGATTTTTAGAAAATTCATAATCACCCATACTGACGGGGAAATCCAGACTGAAATCATGATGCAATTCTGGATTAGCTATGCTGAACCGTTGACAACCAAGTTCAACAAACGGTCGCCAATTTCGCAAAGCAATATTAGTATATACCATAGGCACCTTGGTCGCATAGGCAATCGCTTCACGTTGTTCTTCCGGCACTTCCGGGCAAATGTGCGGTACAATATCATTATAACATGCCATCACAACATGCTTACCACGCACACGGTATGTATTGTTTTTCCTAACATAACTAACATCCACCATTTTTTGGTCCGTTGTGTGGCGAACATCTACGGCAGTACTATTAAGCCTGATGCGCGTTCTTGAAGAGGATTGATCAAGTTGATCATAGTTTATGCGTACCGTGACCAGATCTTCCATTGTCGTACCGGAAGCTGCACTTGGAATAAGTTTTCGTACCAATGCCCGGGCAACCCCCGCATTACCGTCGGGAAAATGAAAAATATAAGGTTCACGTCTTTCATTTCCATCGGAGGAGGCTGTTAAATTTTGATACGCAGACACCCCAGGCATGGACGCATTTACCGCCTCTAATGTTGATAATGCATCCCAACCGACGCCCCACACACCTCTAGATCTGTCACGAAAGATATCTGTAGCTTCTTTTGGCATACCTAAGATATTTTGCAAATAATCAACATAAGTAATGGTGCGTAATTTATCTTCTTTTTCTATATTAGTGAGGTCTGGAAAATGATCTTCATCCTCAGTTAATAACTTAATCAAGGCATCCTGAGCGTCCTTACTTACAGGAAAAGAACGGATCTCTTCCTCACCCTGTCCCCCCAACCCCTTAGTACCGAACCCTAAAAAAGGATCTTTTACAAGTTTATCACTACCGTATTTAGTACCATCAAAATAAATTGCACTTTCAAGCTTCCATTTATCATAAAAGTCACCTTTAAAATAATCATAGAAACGTTCTGTTTCTATGGAGATGTCTTTAAGCAACTGCTGAGCTTCTGGTGAATACTTTGCCGGCCCCTCAATTGTCTGACTCCCGCCATAACCAATTATATTCTGCCCATCCACATCAAATTCATTGCGCTTGGCATGACCACCAAAGTCATCATGGTTATCTAAAATGAGGATACGCACTTCTTTACCAGCTTTTTGTTGATATAAAAATGCGGTTGCCAGCCCCGATATTCCACCTCCAACAACAATCAAATCATAAATATCATCGGTTTGATCATAAGGCCGCCCCCAATCTTTACCTTGCCAGGCTACTGAATGGGCGACTTCAAAAGAGCCCGCATGACTACCTCGCATCCCCTTAAGTGATGGCGGGTAATACTGCTTGCCATTTTGTCCTGCCAATAAATCCATTGGTGAAAGAGTTGCACCTGCAACTATACTCAATGAAACTCCGTTCATAAAATCACGTCGATTAATGTTCAGTAAAGATTTTTTCTTCATTTTTCCATTTTCCCTTAGAATGTTATGTAGGCTTTTTATTTAATTCAAGATCACATTTTATTTTAATTATATTTTGCGCAACATAGTTGTAGACCAATTAAATAATAAAAACAATATTTATGTGATCACTATTTTAATTTAAATAGAAAATACTTATGAAAATACCCGTAACTTATAAAAAGTTTAATTAGGTTAATCTAATTTACAGAGAATCAAAAACCTTAGAAAAGCTTCCAAAAATTAAAATTAAACTAAATGACTAAATTGTATTTACACTGTATCTGCACTAAGGCGATGACAGATGCGAATATTCTTGACAAATTTATTATGTGATCACATTATGATGTTCTGCCAACTGCTTTTTCTATTCCACTCACCCCTCCAAGGAATACTGAAGCATGTAACATAACGTTTCTAAGGAAATTGAGATTCTTAAAAGGAAAGTTTGAATGACCGCTCCCTATCCTAGTACGGTAAAAGATTCTGCACAAAATCCAGAATCATATTATCTTGCTACAGCTAACAACATGGAGGCGTTTCCTCAACTTAAAGAAGATGCGCGTTGCGATATTTGTGTCATTGGCGGGGGATTTACTGGCCTTTCCGCCGCCCTACATTTAAAGAAGTTAGGTTTTGATGTTATCCTGCTAGAGGCTCAGAACATTGGTTGGGGCGCTTCTGGCCGCAATGGCGGGCAACTAGGGTCAGGCCAAAGGCTTGGTCAGGACAGTATGGAAAAAATGGTCGGCAAACAAAAAGCCCACCTTCTTTGGGATTTAGGAGAACAGTCCAAAAATCTTGTGAAACAGCTAATCGCAGAACATAATATCCAATGCGATTTCAAACCGGGTGTTTTACATGCTGCCCATAAAAGTCAATATATCGGTGATTACCGCCATGAAGTCGACAAACTGCAAAATGAATATGGTTATGAACGAATTCGTTTTGTTGATGAAAATGAAATGGCTGACATGTTAGGCATGCGAACTTATTTTGGTGGCACACTTGATACGGGGGCTGGCCACCTGCATCCACTTAACCTTGCCTTAGGATTAGCTAAAGCCTGTCAAAAGGCAGGGGTAAGAATTTATGAACAAAGCCCGGTCAGTCGCTACAATGAAAATGGTAAAATCACTATAAACACACCAAAAGGTGACGTGATTGCCAATCAACTAATCCTTGGATGCAATGGATATCTCGGCAATCTGGAACCACGGATTGCAGGAAAAATTATGCCAATAAATAATTTTATAGCGGCGACAGAACCGCTTGATCCGGATCGGGCCCGTATGATAAATCGCGATGATGTAGCAGTTGCAGATTCAAAATTTGTCATTAACTATTTTCGCATGTCAGCCGACCACAGGTTACTATTCGGTGGCGGTGAAAATTACACACCTGGATTTCCAAAAGATATTTCAACCTTTGTGCGTAAATATATGCTGGATATTTACCCAAGCCTTGAGGATGTAAAAATTGATTATGCCTGGGGCGGGGCATTGGCAATAACAATGAACAGGATGCCTCATTTAGGAAAGCTTGGTTCAAATATATTCTTTGCGCAAGGTTTCTCAGGTCATGGTGTAGGCATGGCGACCCTCGCAGGTAAGGTCATGGCCGATGCCATCCATGGCAGTCACGGAAATTTTGACATCTTTAGAGAATTACCAATTCATTCATTCCCCGGCGGCCGCTTTTTGCGCTGGCCTATGATGGTATTAGGCATGATGTATTACGTAATAAGAGACAGGCTTTAACAAGAAACATTGCTCTGAACAATAATTAAAATTGACGGATAAATAAAATGAATAATGAAGATTTTTTAGAAAATACAACAAAAATTTTTAAAGCATTAGGGTCAAATAATTTTGGGCAAGCATTATTAGACACAATTCATACACAAGTGCCATTCGATGGTTCTGTTATCATTTTATTTCATCCTCAACATTATCCCATTATCCTGCAAGAAAAACTTTCAAAGCTTGATAAGAAAGTATTTTGGAAAATTTACATGGAAGGATTTTATTTATTTGATCCTTTTTATAAATTATGTTCACAAGGTAAAAAAGGAATGTTCCACTTACCAGACATCTTTCCACAAGAGTTTTTCAGCAGTAAATATTTTAAGCAATATTTCAGACCGGCCGAACTTAAAGACGAAA
>JAESUD010000017.1 GCA_016763335.1 Emcibacteraceae bacterium
AAGAAAGCTGGTGGTAGTACTAGAAACGGTCGCGATTCAGCAGGTCGCCGCCTTGGTGTTAAAAAATACGGCGGTGAAGCTGTCATTCCAGGAAATATCATTGTTCGTCAACGTGGTACTAAATTTTACCCGGGAGACAATGTAGGTATGGGTAAAGATCATACACTTTTCGCTCTTACAGAAGGCAAGATAAAGTTTTACAAAAGCAGACAAAATCGTAGTTACGTTACCGTAGATACAGACGCCTAAAATAAAATTTTACGCCACAAGAGATTTGAAAAAGGAGAATGATCAATCACTCTCCTTTTTTTACGTCTAAAGTTAATCATTTAGGCTATAATCCATAAAATCATATTATAAAATCCGGATATGTTATGAAGTTTTTAGACCAATGCAAAACATATATTAAGTCAGGTGCAGGCGGCGTAGGCTGCCTGAGTTTTCGCCGTGAAAAATGCGTTGAATTTGGTGGCCCTGACGGTGGTAGCGGTGGCCGCGGTGGCCATATTATTATTGAAGCGATCGAAGGATTAAATACTCTCATCGATTTTCGCTATAAACAGCATTTCAAAGCAAGCCGGGGAATGCATGGCATGGGTCAAAACCGCACCGGCGCCAAAGGCGATGATATTATCATGACCGTTCCGGTAGGAACGCAAATATTTGATGAAAATAATGACGTGATGCTCGCTGACCTGACCGAGGCCGGACAAACAGTTCTTATGCTTGAAGGCGGCAGAGGCGGGCGCGGTAATACCAGTTTTAAAACATCCGTCAATCAAGCCCCGCGCCAGACCACCCAAGGTGGCCCAGCAGAGGAAATGTGGATATGGATGCAATTAAAACTAATGGCGGATACGGGCCTTGTCGGCCTTCCCAATGCGGGGAAATCAACTTTTCTGTCTGCCGCCAGTCGCGCCAAACCAAAAATTGCCGACTATCCCTTTACAACACTTAAACCGCAACTTGGTGTGGTTTATGTGGACCAAAAAGAATTTGTTATTGCCGATATTCCCGGCCTTATTGAAGGCGCCCATGAAGGGCTTGGGCTTGGTGATCGGTTCCTTGGACATATTGAACGCTGTGCAACGATTCTCCATGTTATTGACGCCACGGGTGAAGATGTGGTTGAGGCCTATAAAACTATTCGCCATGAACTTAAGGAATATGGCGAAGGACTGGCCGATAAGCAGGAAATAATCGCCCTCAATAAAATTGATGCCCTTGATGATGATCTTGTTAATATGCTGACCGAGGAATTAAAAGCTGTTACATCGGCATCAATAATGCCTATATCCGGCGTTACCGGGGCGGGCGTTAATGAAATGTTGCGGGCGTTACTAGCAAATGTGGAAAAAGTCCGCAGGAGCGAACAAAAACAGATACAACAAGAGGATTTAGAACTAGAAGAAGGTCAAAACGAGCCTGCTTCTGAGCCTTGGTCACCAATTTAAAATGGATGTTTCCGCAAAACATAAAATCCTAAAAACCATGAACCGTGTTGTGATTAAGATCGGTTCAGCGTTACTTGTTGATGAAAAAAACGGAAAAATTCGTGCCGATTGGCTTTCTAGTATTGCGCAAGATGTCGCAGAACTTAAAAAACAGGGCAAAGATGTCATCCTCGTATCCTCTGGGTCCATTGCGCTTGGACGCAAAATTCTTAATCTTAAAATGAGCAAGAAACTGGTCGAAAATCAAGCCGCCGCCGCCATTGGGCAAATAGAGCTGGCCGCAACATTCAGAGAAAAGCTCGCTAATTATAATATTCCAGTAGCACAAATACTTCTTACGTATAGCAATACAGAAAATCGCGGGCAATATTTAAACGCCCGCGGTACAATAAATCGCCTGTTAAAACTCGGCGTTGTTCCAGTCATTAACGAAAATGATACCGTTGCAACAGATGAAGTTAGGTTTGGTGATAATGACCGCTTAGCAGCACGGGTAGCAACCATGTGCGAGGCTGACTTATTATTTCTACTTTCCGATATTGATGGTCTTTATAGTGCTGACCCAAAAACTGACAAGCATGCAATATTCATCGATCATGTAGATAAAATTACACCGGAAATTGAACGCATGGCCGGCGACCCCGTATCCACCGGATTTGGCAGTGGTGGTATGATCACCAAAATTGCGGCAGCAGGCATTGCCACCACTAGCGGATGCCATATGCTTATATTGAACGGTACTCTCAATAATCCGATTAATAAATACTCCACCGAAGGTCACGGCACATGGTTTGAAGCGTCAACCACCCCTTTGGCATCAAAGAAAAAATGGATCGCTGGCGCACTTTCCCCCGCAGGATCGTTGATCATTGATGAAGGCGCAGAAAAAGCTCTTAAAAGCGGGAAAAGTCTACTCCCCGCCGGGGTCATCCAAGTAACAGGAAAATTCACCCGAGGCGACACGGTGAAAGTGATCAATAAAAAAAACCAAGAAATTGCTCGTGGACTAGTTGCTTATGCGTCTGCTGATGCTCAAAAAATTATCGGTGTTAAAAGTAGTGAAATTGAACAAATTCTCGGTTACGGTGGACGTGAAGAACTTATTCACCGCAGCGATATGGTTATGAGTTAAGTAGGGTAAAACGAATGAATAAAGAAAATGATATTACAGCTCTTATGCAGGATATTGGCAAAAAGGCCAAACACGCATCAAAGATGCTTGCCCTTACGCCAACTAAAATAAAAAATGCCGCTTTAATTGCTGCGGCAAAAGCGGTTCGCACTGCTAGCAACGAAATAATCACCGCTAACAAAAAAGATATGGATATTGCAAAAGGTCGCGGGCTAACTGGTGCCATGCTGGACAGGTTATTTCTTGATGCCGAACGCATTGAAGCCATCGCCAAAAGTATTGAAGATATCGTAAAGCTCAATGACCCTATTGGTGATATTTTGAGTGTTAAAGAACGCCCTAGCGGCCTTAAAATTTCACAAGTTAGAGTGCCGCTTGGCGTGATCGGCATAATATTTGAATCTCGCCCCAACGTTACCGCAGACGCCGGAATGCTTTGTCTTAAATCTGGTAATGCGTCCATATTACGTTGTGGCAGTGAAAGCGCCCATCAAGTCGGGCAATTCATGCCTGTTTAATTAGCGGCCTAGCGGAATCTGGCCTACCGGAAGAAGCCATTCAGCTAATCCCAACACAAGACCGCTCTGCAGTAGGTGAGTTGCTTAAACTTTCAGAATATGTCGATATCATCGTGCCGCGCGGCGGAAAGTCGCTCATTGAAAGAGTGCAAAATGACAGCCGTGTTCCAGTTATGGCCCATCTGGACGGCATTTGTCATATTTATATTGATGGTGATGCGGATATTGATAAAGCCGTGGCGATCAGCGTTAACGCGAAAATGCGCCGTACAGGAATATGTGGTTCTGCTGAAACACTTCTGATTGATGAAAAAGTAGCTGAAAGTCAAATGCCTGCAATATTAAAAGCCCTGCATGAAGAAGGCTGCGAAATTCGTGGCGATAAAACCGTTTTAACGATTTTCTCAGACGCGGTAGAAGCCACTGAAGAAGACTGGGGTACAGAATATCTCGATTCTATTATTTCTGTGAGGGTCGTAAAGGGCGTCGAGGCCGCTATTAAACATATCGAAAAATACGGATCAAACCATACCGAGTGCATTGTCAGCGAAAATACGAAAACGGCTGAAAAATTCCTTAATGAAGTGGACAGTGCCATTGTTATGCATAATGTTTCAACCCAGTATGCGGATGGCGGCGAATTTGGTATGGGAGCAGAAATAGGCATCTCAACTGGTAAAATGCACGCACGTGGCCCCGTAGGATTAGAACAACTAACAAGCTATAAATATCAGGTAAGGGGCAATGGACAAACTAGACCATAATCCGAAAATAGGACTTCTAGGTGGTTCTTTTAATCCGGCACATGAAGGCCATCTTGAGATCAGCTTATCGGCATTAAAATTTCTTAATCTGGATTATATCTGGTGGCTTGTATCACCTGGAAACCCGCTCAAAAATGACAGCGACATGGCACCATTTGAAGAACGTATGACCAGCGCGCGTGAAATGGCAAACCATCAACACATTATAGTCAGCGACATGGAAAAATCCATGCAGACAAAATACACGATCGATACACTAGTACAGCTTAAAAAAAAGCTTCCTCAACACCATTTTATATGGTTAATGGGTGCGGATAATTTGATCCAATTTGATCAATGGAAAAGTTGGCGAAAAATCGCCGATACGGTTCCATTTGCGATTTTTAATCGTCCAAGTTATTCTATGCCCAGTTTAGAGAGTGTCGCGGCAAAGGAACTTGAGAAATATCGCATCAGCAATGATAAGGCACAAACGCTAGCAACATTAAAACCACCGGCATGGGTATTTTATCAATTAAGTGAAAACCCCGTGTCATCAACAAAAATTAGAAATAACAATAAGTAAAACAAGAGGTTACATACTTTAAAGTGCAAGACACATCAGAGTTACAGGACGCTTTAAGTCCGACTGCGCCGCTTACTGCGGAAGAACTTCAAAAATTGGTTATCGATTGCCTTGAGGACATGAAAGCAGAAGATATCATCAATATTGATCTAAGAGGTAAAACCAGCATCGCCGATTCGATGTTTATTGCCACGGGGCGTTCAACCCGTCAGGTCGCCGCGATTGCCGATCATGTATACCGTAAACTTAAGCATACCATCGGTGATGGTTGCAAACTAGAAGGTATGCAAAAAGCAGATTGGGTGCTGCTCGATGCAGGCAATATAATCATCCATGTATTCCGCGCGGAGGTTCGCAGCTTTTATAATTTAGAAAAAATGTGGGCCGCTGATTTTACCCCCGACAAGATGACAGAAACACCCGAGAGTTCCGAAGACGAATGAACATACAAATCATTGCCGTGGGCCGAATGAAAAAAGGCCCCGAATATGATCTGATGAATGTCTATTTGAAACGCTCGCCGTGGGTTATCAAAATCATTGAAGTGGAAGAGAAGCGCCCTTTAAAAGGAGCTGAGCGAATGGCCCGTGAGGGAGAGCTTCTTCTTAAAGCGATCCCGGACGGCTCAACGGTCATCGCCCTTGATGAACGGGGCAAGGAAATGCGCAGTACGGTTTTTGCTGAAAAAATCCGTACTTGGCAGGATCAGGGTATTTCCAACCTGATATTTCTAATCGGTGGTGCCGACGGGTATGATGGTTTGGTCAAAAAACGCGCAGACGGGCTTATCTCGTTTGGGGCGATGACTTGGCCACATATGATGGTTCGGGCCATGCTGGTAGAACAGCTTTACCGTGCCTCTACCATATTGCAGGGCCATCCCTATCATAAAGATTAAAATGTTCATATTGCATTAACATAACGTCTTTATATTTTCTTTAAATTAAATGCCTGTATAGTGAAAACATGACAAATATGACATTAAAACCGACCAGACCCGTTATGCTTTGCATCCTTGATGGATGGGGTTCGCGTGAGCAAACAGAAAACAACGCCATTAAAATGGCCAACACGCCAAATTATGACGCCATGATCCGGGATTTTCCTAATGCCCACTTGCAAACATCAGGTATGGCCGTTGGCCTGCCGGACGGGCAAATGGGTAATTCTGAAGTCGGCCATATGAATATTGGTGGTGGCCGCGTTGTTAAACAAGAACTGCCACGCATTGATAACGCTATTAGCACGGGTAAATTAAAAGCTATCCCTTGCTTAATAAGCTCTATCCGTTCTTTAAAAGAAACTGGAGGAACCTGTCATATACTTGGCCTCTTATCGCCCGGCGGCGTCCATAGCCATCAGGATCATATGGTCGGCCTTGCCAAGGAATATGCCGCAGCAGGCATCCCAGTCGCCATTCATGCCTTTACCGATGGCCGTGACGTAGCGCCCAAAAGCGCAATAAAATTTATTGAACAATTTGAGGCCGATATCGCCACGCTTAAAAATGCCCGCATCGCCACAATTTGCGGTCGTTATTTTGCCATGGACCGCGATAACAGGTGGGACCGGGTCATCAAAGCCTATAATGCGATAAGGCTCGCCCAAGGAGGAAAAGTTGATGACGCCGTTAGTGCTATCAACATAGCCTATCAAGCCGACTTAACGGATGAATTTATTGAACCGAGCATCATTGGAAACTACGCGGGAATGCGTGACGGTGATGGCATTGTGATGGCTAATTTTCGCTCTGACCGGGCCCGTGAGATAATGGCAACATTTGTCGATCCGGATTTTGAGGGTTTTGAAAAAATAGCTCATATTAAGCTTTCATCGGCGGTCGGCATGACAAAATATTCCGATGCATTGATAAAATATATGGACTGCTTATTTCCGTCCGACCCTCTAAAAGATACATTGGGTGAAATTATTTCTAAAAATAACCTGACACAGCTTCGTATTGCTGAAACAGAAAAATTCGCCCATGTAACTTTTTTCTTTAACGGCGGAACTGAAAGCCTTTATGACGGCGAAGAACGTATTTTGATACCGTCTCCTGATGTTGCGACCTATAATTTAAAGCCAGAAATGTCAGCGCCAGAAGTAACGGACAACTTGGTAGAAGCAATATTGTCAAATAAATTTGATCTTATTGTCGTTAATTATGCCAATCCGGATATGGTTGGTCACACAGGTGTCCTGCCCGCCGCCATAAAAGCCGTTGAAACAATTGATTTTAGCTTAGGCCGGCTTCGTACCGCCCTTAAAGAAGCCGGTGGATCAATGTTGGTAACGGCTGATCACGGCAATATTGAACTCATGAAAGATCCGACAACCGGCGCGCCGCATACGGCCCATACTACTAACCTTGTCCCGGTGATCCTCGTAAGTGAAACATTTTCTGGGCAGAAAAACCCAACTTTAAATGATGGTGCCCTTTGCGACGTAGCCCCCACCCTATTATCGCTTATGGGGCTTGATCAACCGCCGGCTATGACTGGCCATAGCCTTATAAAAATGTGAGATAAAATTATTCCCCGTTGCAAAAAATATACCCATTCAAAACATAGCGCCGTGCAAATAATGCTGGTTTCTATAATGGTGTTTTTTGTGTCCTCAATTGCCAGCATTGCTCAAATCCGAGATGATAACCAGCAAAACGGCGAAAAGCTTGATCAGTTACGAAAACAAATTGAACAAACATCACAAAATGCCAAAGAATTAGAACAGCAGGCCCGAAAAGTCAGGCAGGAAATCAGAGAAATTCAACAAAAACTGATTAAATCAGCTGCTGAAATACAGACGATAGAAGATGAAATATTTGAAAAAGAGGCAAATTTAGCGGAACTTCGTGAGAATGAAATTACCCTTGAAGCTAATTTAAAACAAAAAAACTTTGAAATGGCCGCCACTTTAGGGGCCATGCAGCGCCTCAGTGTGCAAAAAACCAGTGTTGTTGTATTTAAGCCGGATGACGCAATTAACACGCTTCGCACCACATCACTGCTGAAAGTCATTTTACCGGATCTTCGCAATCGTGCTGATATTTTACAAGGTGATCTTTCACTGTTAAATAATATTCGCGACGATATTACAGAACAGAATATTGAACTGAGGAGTGAACTTACAAAACTGGTAATTTCAAATGATGAAATAGATGATCTGCTCAAACAAAGAATGGAAAAACAGAAAGACCTCGAATTTTCAACCCGCCGAGAACGAGAAAAATTAAAATCATTTGCTGAAAATGCCAAAGATTTACAAGACCTTATAGCTAAAATTGAAACGGAGATTGCCCTACGCGAAGAGGCCGCAAAACGCGCCGAAGAAAGCTTGCGCGATAAACCAGGAAGCTCTATTGCCGGGGTTGCTTCAACTACTGTTCCAATGCCCCAAGGGACTTTAAGTTTCGCAAACGCCAAAGGAAGTATGCCACTACCGGCGCGTGGTTCTATAAATCAAATTTACAATCAATTG
>JAESUD010000159.1 GCA_016763335.1 Emcibacteraceae bacterium
GGCGGCAATAAATCGCCCCGTTTACCGCAAGATAAAACCCCGAAACACAAGAAACCAATCATCACTAATTGTATAAATACCTTCATGATCATGATTAGCCTATTCTTTCTTTAGCAAGCGCTACTTGCTTTAAAACCTCAGACGGGGCAGTACCACCAAAACTCACACGGCTACCAACCGAACTTTCGACACTGAGAACGTTGAACACTTCTTTAGTGATTTTTGGTTCAACTTGCTGCATTTCCTCAAGGGTTAAACCATCGAGATCGCAACCCTTTTTTTCTGCCAACGCAACAAGCGATCCTGTTATGTGATGAGCATTTCTAAAGGGAAGCCCAAGAACGCGCACCACCCAGTCGGCAAGATCTGTTGCTGTTATAAACCCAACTTCCGTTGCCTTTTTCATGTGGTCGGCGTTCACTTTCATGTCTTCAACCATCCCCGTCATAGCGGCAATGATAAGCGAATATGTTTCAACCGCATCAAAAGTCACTTCTTTATCTTCCTGCATATCTTTTGAAAAAGTCAGTACAAGACCTTTCATAGTGATCAGTAGACTATTTAAGGAACCAATGATCCGTCCAGATTTTCCACGGCAAAGTTCTGCGGCGTCCGGATTTCGTTTTTGCGGCATAATTGATGAACCGGTGGTAAAGCTATCGGACATTTGAATGAATTTAAATTGTGCGCAAGACCACATCACCATTTCTTCAGCCAGTCGCGAAACATGAATGGCACTAATTGACGCAGCAGAAAGAAACTCGAGCGCAAAATCACGGTCAGATACCGAATCCATTGAATTGTATGTAGGTCTGTCAAAACCGAGAGCTTTAGCCGTTTGGTGACGATCAATAGGAAAGGAAGTTCCGGCAAGTGCCGCGGCACCAAGCGGGCATTCGTTCAATCTTTTTCGTGCATCCGCGAAACGGGCGCGGTCACGGGTAAACATTTCAAAATATGCCATTAAATGATGACCGAATGTCACTGGTTGTGCATTTTGCAAATGGGTAAAGCCGGGAATAATCACATCCGCGTTTTCTTCTGCTTTATTTATTAGAACAAATTGCAAAGCTTTCAAAGCCTCATCCGCCTGATCGCAGGCATCACGAACCCATAATTTAAAATCGGTCGCCACCTGATCATTTCTTGAACGTGCCGTATGTAAGCGGCCCGCTGTAGAACCAATTATTTCCGTAAGACGCGCTTCAATATTCATATGAATATCTTCAAGAGCAGCAGAAAACTCAAAATCTCCAGCGTCAATTTCACCTTCAATTTGCCTCAGACCATTTTGAATAGCGATGCCGTCTTCACTGGATATGATATCCGTTGTGACCAACATTTTACAATGTTCAATTGATCCTTTAATATCTTGTCTGTATAAGATTTTATCGAAATCTATCGAAGCATTGATCTTTTCCATAATATCGGACACGCCACCTTCAAAACGGCCACCCCATAAAGTATTTGCTTTTGTTTTTTTATCAGTCATATATCTAATTCTTTAATCTATTTGCCTTGAGGTCATTATGAAAAATAAATCAATCTATATCCTATCTTTCATCGCCCTATGTATAGGCATATTTTCAATCTATGACTTAGGGCATACGCCAAATAACAATATACCGCAAGGCCTTACCGACGGGGCAATGAAAAGATTTGTTTTCCACGATAAACTCGTCCCTGCAACATCTGCAACATTCCAGGACGCAAGCGGAAAAGAAGTACAATTTTCTCATTTTAAAGGTAAGGTTATTCTCGTCAATTTATGGGCGACATGGTGCGCACCATGCATAAAAGAAATGCCAGACTTAAACGAATTACAAAAATCATTGGGCGGTGAAAAATTCGAGGTGGTTCTTCTCTCTGAAAATCAGGATGGCATCGAAAGCTCGCTGGAATTTTTAACAACAAATAATATTACCCATTCGGGCACTTACCACGACAATAAAAGAAATGTCGCAAGAGCACTAAAATCCAACGCACTGCCCACCAGCATTTTGATAAATACTGACGGTTATGAAGTCGGCAGACTGGTGGGGCCTGCTGAATGGAATTCTGACGAAGCCCAGACGCTTATAAAATATGTTATTACAGACTCCAAACAGGATAGTTGAGGATTATTTCTTCAATAATCTCGCCTATTTTTTATTAATGCACGAATCGCAAGAAATCATTAATTCTAAATTATACTGTTTTACATGATAGCCACATTGTTTCAAATTCTTATCGAGTGCTTCAATTATATTGCTATCAACAAGAGACGATACCTCGTTACAATGTTGACAAATCAACAATATTGAATCTCTATTCATCTCGATTTTCGCATTGTGGGCGATAAACTTTCGCGTACTCACAATTCTCTGTACCAATCCTCGTTTAACTAAATCATTTAAAGCCCGGTACACAGTAGCGGCCGCCTTAATCCCTTTTTTGTGAAGCAAGTCCAACAGTTCATAAGCACCAGCAGATCTACCCAGCCCTAATAATTCCTTGTACACAATACGTTGATTTGAAGTTAAACTTTGTAGATTTGTCACAGTGGTTTGATGTTCAAACACCCGCTCACCCGCACTTTTTTCAAGTGCATTAATTTTACTGATCATTTTTCATCCTTAAAATATACCAATCCGAAATTCGATCCGCTCGATCAAAACTATTTCGAAATAGAAAAATATGTAGAATTAGAGGGAGTAATTCAGACGACCCTCTAATAAATTCTAAATTTTAGGTATTAGGATGCTGGAGGCGCTCTTGATAAAACTTGGGTCCAAAGGGCGACCTTTGTAATAATTTGTGTTGCGACAAGTTTTGCACTCACTATTTTTGGCAAAACAACGATGCTGATATAAGTTAAGCTCACCTTATCATAGGAAATCTCAACCACTTTACAGACAACGCAATCATCCGCCACATGGTGATGTAGCTGATCATGATTGGCAACGATTAACTGGGTTAAAATCATCGCTGATATCGCGATAATCACCAAAAAGTTATTTTTTTGAACCAGTGCGTTCATTTATTTGTCCTACAAGTTGCGTTGCTATTGTTATGAAATAGAATAGACATTGTCAATAAGCTGCAAAAATAAGCCCTTTATAATAGAATAAAAAGAAATTTTAAAAATTTTAAAATATCTCTTCGAAAGCACTTGAATGTTATATTATAACACTTTATGTTCCCTTTTAGATTAGATAATAGGTGAATATCATGATTAAGAAATTACTTTTGAGTACAAGTTTAACAGCACTTTCGATGGCATCAATTGTTGCCACTCCCCTGGTTGCGCAAGAAACAACCCAACAACAAGACCATGATCATGGTCATGATGTAGATGTCATATTTGTAACTGCTTCCCCCCACGGCAAAGGCAGCTTTGATGTCTTGCAGGGCAGTAATGTGCTAGCAGGCGATAGTCTTGAAAAAAACCTTGAAGCAACAATTGGTGAAACCCTTTCCGATCTACCAGGCATTTCTTCCACATTCTTTGGCGCGGGTGCCAGTCGCCCCATTATTCGCGGCCTTGGCGGAGATAGAATTCGTGTACTTATTAATGGCATTGGCAGTATAGATGCGGCCAGTACTAGCCCCGATCATGCTGTTGCTGGTGATCCACTTACTGCTGAGCGTATTGAAATTATGCGCGGCGCTAGCACTCTACTATACGGCAGCAATGCGGTTGGTGGTGTGGTAAACATCATTGACAATCGAATTCCTAATTATATTCCTGAAATGGGCGTCTCGGGCAAAGTGAGACTATCCGTTGATAGCGTTTCCAACGACAGGTCTGGCGGCGGAACTGTGAATATCGCTCTCGGAAACAAAGTGGTTCTCCATGTTGACGGATATTATAGAAAAACGGATAATTACAGTATCCCCGGCTTTGCAGAAAGTGCCGCTTTTCGCGCACAGGAAGAAGCTGAGCATGAAGCCGAAGATCACGACGAGCTGGAAGAAGAACATGAGGAACAGTTCGGTTTTGTTGAAAACTCGGATGTCGACAATAAAGGCGGCACGATTGGCATAGGCTGGATCGGTGAAAGCGCCACATTCGGCGTCTCTTTTAATTTGAATGATAGCGACTATGGTGTTCCAGGCCACGCACATCATGAAGAAGAAGGATCTGAAGCAGAGAATGAGGAACACGAAGAAGAAGTTGTGCGTATTAACCTTGATCAGAAAAGATTTGATCTAAAAGGAAATGTAGAAAGAGATTTTCTCTTTTTCCAAGAAGGTCGCATACGCTTTGGTTACGCTGACTATAAACACGTCGAACTAGAAGGCGATGCGATTGGCACCAGCTTTACCAATAAAGGCTGGGAAGGACGAATGGAATTTATTCAGCAGCACATTGGCAATATTCATGGTTCTATGGGCATTCAATTAAGAAACCGCGAATTTTCAGCCATCGGTGAAGAGGCCTTTGTGCCACCAAACGAGACTTTTCAGTGGGGCGCATTTGTTGTAGAGGAAATTGAAATTGAGCCCGTTACTTTTGAAATTGGTGGCCGTTATGACCATCAGACCACCGAAAGCAAATCACTTGGGCTTAAACGATCATTCAACACATTTAGCTTTTCCGGTGGCGCTGCCATTCATCCGACTGAGCATGACCTTATTGGGATTAGCATAAGCAGGTCAGAACGCAGCCCAACACCAGAAGAACTTTATTCAAATGGCCCACATTTGGCGACCAGCGCTTATGAAATGGGTAATCTAAATCTAAAAACAGAAAAAGCAATCAGCACAGAACTTACAATAAAGAGAGATCTGGGTCGTTTCAGCGGAGGTCTGAATATATATCATACCTGGTATAAGGATTTTATTTATGAACACGAAACAGGCACAGAGATAGACGGTCTCAACGTCCTAGAATTTAGAGCAAGAGACGCAAAATTTTACGGTGCTGAACTTGAACTCGGCTATATGTTGATCGAACAACAAAATTATACCGTCAATTTGACTGCAACAGCCGACTTTGTCCACGCGCGTTTTAACGGTGGTGATGTCATACCAAGAATGCCTGCTGCAAGTACTAATTTAGGCATTGATTATAAAAGCGAATATATTTCCTTCGGAGCGGACCTGAAATTTGTAAGTAGTGTAACAAAAACGGCACAAGATATACTGCCAACGGACAGCTCTACAACCATAGACCTTTCAGCAACCTGGCGTCCATTTGGTGAAGAACAGGATTTAAATGTTCGCTTTCAAGCATTAAACATTACAAATGCAGAAAGACGCCAACATACGTCCTTTTTGAAAGATTTGGTACCAATGCCCGGGCGGAATTTTAGAATGACTCTTAATTATGGTTTTTAAGTCATTATTAAATTTTAGAAATATAATAAGAGTGTTTTTTATGGCTTAGTGATCGTCCTTAATATACAGTTGCATGTAAACTATTCGCATTTTCAATAAAAGCTCAGGGTTACGCATGACATCTATGAACGAGAGGCATTTTACGCCAAATTGCGTAGGCGATGGTTATTCTTCAGTGTCTAATGCAGGTTCATGTGAACAATGTGTTGCCCGTCATATATCCATGTGTAGCGTTTTAAATGAAAATGAAATTGGCATTATTTCATCTATCTCAAAAAACATCACAAAACAAACGAAGCAAATCATATGCACCGAAGGAGATACCGCTAAATATCTTTACAATATTAAAAAAGGGTGCGTTCGGATTTCCAAAATGCTTGTCGATGGCAGAAGACAAATAATCGGCTTTTTGTTTCCCGGGGAATTTTTTGGCCTTGCCTGTACTAATGGTTACAGTTATTCAGCCGAAACCATAACCGAAACTGATTTATGTCAGATGCCACGAACACAATTATTTCAGAAATTTAGTGAATTGCCCTCTCTCGGCCAAAAAGTTCTCGAGATCACGCGAACAGAGCTACAGTTTACACATGATCAAATGCTGCTACTGGGTCGTAAAAGAGCAAAAGAAAAATTATGTTCCTTTCTGCTCACCATGCAAAACAAATCATCCCTGGTAAAAAACATTGAGAAAAACCAATTATTTCTTCCCATGAGCCGTTCCGATATCGCGGATTACCTAGGTCTGACTATTGAAACAGTGAGTAGGCAGTTCACAATACTCACTAAAGAAAAAATTATTTCGCTTGAAGGAAATCCTTTAATTAACATTCTCGATTTAGGAAGAATGGAAATTATCGCTTCAGGCGAATAAAATAATCACGAAAACCCTTGACACCAGCGCGTTGCGCGCTATATTTCGCCCACTTTTAATAGTGAGATTTAGAGTCTCGCATATATAAAAGATGACATTCGTCATAAACCGGTCAAAAAATATGAACAAGGTTCATTACCGGCTATGACCAGAAGATAAAATAGGAACAAATTATGTTTGCAGTCATCAAAACAGGCGCTAAGCAATATAAAGTTGCCGTTGGCGATGTTATTAAAGTTGAAAAACTTGACGGTGAAGCCGGATCAAATATAACACTTGATCATGTGCTCATGGTTGGCGACGACAAAGGTGTAAACGTTGGAACACCAACAATTTCAGGTACCGTTGTTACAGCAGAAATACTTGAACAGTCACGCGCCGCAAAAATTATCGTTTTTAAGAAAAAACGTCGTCAAAATTACCGCCGCAAAGCTGGCCATAGACAGGAACAAACTGTCCTGAGAATTACTGAGATTGGTAAAGCATCAGCAAAGAAAGCGGCTCCGAAAAAAGCGACAGCAAAAACAGACGAGCCAAAGACTGAAGCAAAAAAACCGGCAGTAAAGAAAGCTCCGGCGAAAAAAGCAGCCGCTAAGAAGGCACCGGCGAAAAAACCGGCAGCCAAAAAAGCCGCAACTAAAACTAAGGAGAAATAACAATGGCACATAAGAAAGCTGGTGGTAGTACTAGAAACGGTCGCGATTCAGCAGGTCGCCGCC
>JAESUD010000160.1 GCA_016763335.1 Emcibacteraceae bacterium
GAAGTTTCGGGCTTATATCATAATCCTGCAATGTGCCGTTAGCGGTAAATTCACTAGGTCCCCACATGGTTTGATACACACCGCGGTTACCGCTCTTGCCATTATCACGAAAGCCGTAATCGACACAATCGCCGTGACACATATGTTGATCATAAAAGGCATTTTCCGCTTCAAGATATTCAGGGTCGTCAAATGTTTCGGCCGCTTCATGTTTGTTAATGGCGTCCTGATATTTTTGTGGTAATTGACTGATCCATTCACGGTTATCGGCAACCCATTGCGGGGTGCTGATCAGCGGACTACCGAATATTGCGGCGCGAAGTCCGTCTTCATTTTTTACGGCATATTCCGCTGATAAAGTCCCGCCCCAGCTATGACCCGCAATGATGACTTCGTCTAGATTAAGTGCTTCGCGAATTTGGCTGATTTCTTTGACAAAATGTTCAACCGTCCAAGTGCTTTGATCATTTATATCATCAACAAACTTTGATGACATACCATTCCCCAGTTGATCATAAAGGATAACCGGATATGTATCTGAAAGCTCAACATAGGCCATTAATCCACGGTGAGTACCGCCCGGCCCGCCGTGCATGACGATTATTGCCGGTTTTTTACCAAGATGTTCGATGCCGTTTAAGCGGTACCATAATTTGCCACCATCCACCTGTATATAACCGGATTGATCCGGGTCTTCGTGGGCGAATGTTGGGGCCGTTATACTGACCATAACCATTATAATAAAAAGGTGAAAATATCTCATGACAAATCCCGCTATATATGTTCTGCTAAATCTTGAAAACAGTTAAAACTAAATTGAATGTCATTGCAAGGCAGGAAGATAATATGAGCAAAAAATTTACCCATAGATTAGCAACAATGGACGATGCGCCGGCAATCCGTGATGTGATGACCAAGGCGATATATGAACTACAAAAAGACTTTTTAAGTGAAGAACAATTAAAAGCGGCCCCTAATTTTATGGGACTTGATACAACGCTTATTCAAGATCAAACATATTATGTTATTTTGCACGGTGAGGGCATGGATAATGAAACCATCGTTGGTTGCGGCGGTTGGGGTAAGCGGGCAACACTTTACGGTGGTGATAAATCTGCAGGGCGCAGTAATGAATTGCTTGATCCCAAAAAAGACAGAGCAAGGGTAAGGGCAATGTATTGCCACCCCGACTGGGCAAGAAATGGTATTGGTAGTATGATTATGAATATCGTCGAGGGCGCCGCGAGAGACGCAGGCTTTAATAAAATGACCTTAGGGTCGACACTGGCAGGTGAAAAGCTTTATCAGCATTATGGCTATAAAGAAATTTCCCGGACTATGGACGTAACCGAAGATGGCGTCGAAGTGCCTTTGATTAGAATGATAAAGGATTTTAAATGATCCATCATACAGATAGAACCATTCACCTTACCGATATTGTTTTTCCAAAAAACACCAATCATCATGATACACTTTTTGGTGGTGCGGCCCTTAGTTATATGGATAAGGTGGCGTTTATCGCGGCGACACGTTTCGGTAGGCGGCATTTTGTTACGGCATCCTGTGATAATATCGATTTTGTTAAGCCAGCCTTAAAAGGCAATATTGTTGATTTTGCCGCAACCGTAATTTCGGCGGGAAGGCAGTCGCTTAAAGTTGAAGTGGTCATGCAGGCGGAAGATATGCTCACCGGGGAACGGGTAATATGCACACGCGGTATTTTTAATATGGTAGCGGTTCCTGGTAAAGATCAGCATGATATGGACGAGGTGGCGCTTTCAGATTTAAAAATGGCAGAAAAACCACGCGGTGATCAGGATGTTGATTTGCGGATAGTTGAATTGGTTTTTGCCGATGATACCAACCACCACGGTACTTTATTTGGTGGCCATGGGCTTTCATTAATGGCAAAGGCCGGTTTTATCGCCTCAACGAGAAAATGCCGTGAAGTAATGGTATTGGCATCACTTGAAAAAACTAGCTTCAAGGCACCAATTGCCATTGGCGGTATCGTTGATTTATTGGCAAAAGTGGTGCGAATTGGAAGTAAGTCGATGACGGTAAATGTAAAAATGTGGGGCGAAGAGCTTTTAACAGGCGAACGTACTTTTTGTGCAGATAGCGATTTTATAATGGTGGCAGTAGACGAAAATGGTAAGTCTAAAAAATTTAAATAATGACAATTTAATTGCAGTCTTCGACCGATTTCCTGTCGAAATGAGAGAAAAGCTTTTAAAACTTCGAGAAATAATAATCGAAGAAGCAATAGCAAACACTAAGGTTGGCGAAATTGAAGAAAGCCTAAAATGGGGGCAGCCCAGCTATGTACCATTAAATGGCAGCGGCTCCCCAATAAGGCTAGGCGTTGAGAAGAAATCGCCGGGAAAGTTTGGCCTTTATGTGAGTTGCAACACTAACCTGATTGAAACATTTAAACATATTTATCCTGATCAATTTAATTATAGTGGAAACAGGGCTGTTCTTTTTAGCGCGGGATCACATTTACCCGAAAATGAACTACGTCATATAATCAATATTGCCCTTACTTATCATCTTAAATGACTTAAAATTCAATGCCCTTAGCGTCGCAGATAAAGGCCATTAACGGGCTCGCCGCTTCAAACGTTTTCACCACTTCATCTATAAAATCAGCGTTTTGAGTGATTTTATAATCAGCTTCGCTTTTCATGGCAAAGAAGCTTTTTCGCTTTAAATCTTCAATATATTTATGATCAGCATCATAACCGCGCGGCGGGCGTTTTAAGCCGTCACCATTAATGGCACCAAAGGTATTTATAATGTCTTCATTTTCTATAACGGCTTGCCATTTTTTGGGATAATAACAAATACGGTCACGAATTTCACCAAGCGTCGTGCTGTCAGGCAGCCAAATGCCACCACCAAAAAATATACCGTCTTTTTTAAGGTTAATATAAAAGCCAGGCGCGTGGGCATCTTTGCCGAGTTTATGGCGGAATTGAATGCCTGCATTCTCTTTATAGGGGCTTTTATTCTTTGAAAAACGTGCATCACGATATATGCGAAACATGGACCCGCCATTTGCCTTGGCAATGGCCATGTAATGCGGTGATATATCTTTTAACCGTTCACCCATATCGACAATAAAATCCATGCACGGCGTGACAATATCCGATTTATAACGCTCTTTATTATCCGTAAACCATTCGCGGTTGTTATTTTCTTTTAATTCATCAAAAAATTGCCAAAATTCTTTTGTGAAGCCATTGAAATATGCCATTAATCACCTGTCCTTATGCCAAAATCGAGTGGGTCTTTTACGATAATACTAAAATCACCAAAATCATAGGCGCGTCTGTTTTCCCCTTGTTCATACGGGGTTGTGGGATTAAGAATTGCCAAGGTCGCCTTGCGTAATTCATTAAGATAACTTACCGGCTGCATGGTTTCGTTATGCCCAGGCAATAGATAATCTACATCATTTCTATAGCCGAACATAATCTGCGCGGACATAAAAAAGTCCTGAAAGCTTGCACTGTCTGAATAAACATAAATGGGGGCGGGGTAAAAACTATCCCCGGTCATCATCATGCGGTTTTCTTGGTCTATCAAAATGACACTGTCCGGGGAATGACCGGGAATATAAACCACTTGAATTTCGCGGTTTCCAAGGTCAATTATATCACCGTCATTTACAAATTTATCAATTTTAAATGCCTTGCTTTCATAAAAATCATAGGAGAAATTATCAGGCAGGTTTTTCCAGATGGTTTCACTGGTCACGCTACTACCAATTTCATCATGATTATGACCTTTGGTATTATTCAGTGTATAGGGCATGTTAAGCCCGTAAATGGTATCAAATTGATAATTACTGCTGACATGATCATAATGTGTATGGGTATTCATAACAATTATTGGAAGGTCAGTAAGCTTATCAATGACCGCTTTTAAGTCACCAATGCCCTGAAGTGTATCCACAAGCATGGCTTTTTCAGTACCAAGTAAAAGATAACTTATCGCTTCCTGCCATTGATTTGGTTCATAAATGGCAAAGGTATTATCCGAGATTTTATATACTTCAAACCAGTCCTGGCCTGTATCGACCCTTTCAAAAGCGGACCAACTCTGACGCGGTAATGGGTCATACCAATTTTCTTCTGCTGTTTCCTGCGCTTTTTTAGAGCAGGAAACAAGAAAAGTAGTAATCATTAATATCAGTATTAATTTATATCTCATTGGGCAACCTTTTTAAGATGGGTTCTTAGTTCTATTTTATCCATTTTTTCAATGTCTAGTTCAAGCATCTTCTTAATGCGATCTTCAAGAATATTGAATGTTTCGGTAAAGTTATCTTCCATATTACCAAATTGAGCTCCCGGATCAGGCATGCCCCAATGAACATGAACGGATTTACCAACATAAGAAGGACATTTTTCTTTAAGTATTTTATCACATAAGGTAATAACGATATCCGGTTCCCAGTTGGAATATTGATCCCATGACCTACTGACTAGATTAGTCGAACTGTAATGATGTTTTTTTAATATTCTGTGGGCGACCGGTTGAATATCATCTTGAGGATGGCTGCCGCCGCTCATGGCTTTGATATTATGATCAATATATTTTCTTGTTATGGCTTCGGCTATAATACTTCTGCTTACATTATAAGTACTTAGATATAAAATTTTCATAAATATTCTGCTTGTTTCGCGTTAAATAATATTATTAAACAATGATGATAATTGATCGGCGTTCATATCTTCAAAGTTTTCATTTAACAGTTTTTTGATACGTTCTTCAAGGGTATTGATGGTGTGTTCAAAATTTTCTTGTTCGTTTTTATGTCCCTTTGATGGATCGCTAAGTCCCCAGTGAATTTTGAGGCAATCATTAAAATATATTGGGCAGGTTTCTCCCGCAGCTTGATCACATAATGTAATGATCACGTCGGGAATCCAATGTTCAAAGTCATTCCATGATTGGCTTTTTAACGATGAAATGTCATAATCACGGCGTCTTAAATGTTTAAGGGTGAGGGGGTGAATTTCGCCGCGTGGACTGCTTCCTGCGCTTCTCGCGGTGATGCGCGAGGCGGCGGTTTTATTGATAACAGCTTCACCAATTATGCTTCTGCAAGCATTATGTGTACAAATTAACAATATTTTCATTGGTTTGCCCTATTTTTTTATGCAATATACATGATGTTAAAACAATAAGAACTGGAAAAAAGGAATTTAGATGCGGCTTTTATTATTACCGTTAATTATGGGGGGAATAATTGCAGGGACTTATCCGGCAATTGCACAAACAACGGTAGCAGATAACCCTATTGTTAAAGCGGCCTATGCAAAAAACACGACCCCATCCGGCGTTATATACCGGGATAAAGAATTTCAAAATTCCAGTAAAGAATGGTTTAAGGGTGATCTTGAAGTCGCCAATATTGTTTTTGCATCAGCACCGCATAAGGAAAGCTCTTTTAGCTGGCGTGGGCGCCGTGAAGGTTTTATGGGTAATTATGCAAAAGCCATCGAAATTTTCACAGAAGGAATGGAACTTTTTCCAGACAGTTATGCCTTATATCGCTATCGCGGTTATTATTTAGTGCGTAATTACCAGTTTGAAGAAGGGATTATTGATCTTCGCCGTGCTGAAGAGCTGATCAAAGAGGTTAATGTGTCTACTAGGCAGGACGGCATACCCGGCAAATCAAATTTTAGTCCAAGCACGTTCAAGCGAAACATATATTATTACCTTGCTCAATCAAGTATGGCGACTGGCGATTACAATACTGTGATTGAATATATGGATAAAGCGGCAGCGGCAAATGAGCTTCGTGATAAGGATGATTTTCTGGTTTCAACATCATTTTATAAATATATGGCTCTCAGGAAACTAGGCCGTCATGATGAAGCGGAAAAAATGATTAAAGCAGTACCACGAGCACTTAATATCATTGCTAATAAAGATTATTTTGATGCGATACTATATTTACAAGGACGTTATAAACGTCAACAATTCCTAATGCGTGCGGGCAACCTTGGGAGATATGCCATTGGTATGGTTGACAATTTTAACGGTGATGCCGTTGCAGCTAAGGAAATTTTTTCTGTAATAAGTAATAATAACCACAAGGGATATTGGCTTGCGGAAGTGGAACTGTTAAACCTTAAAGAAAATTAAATTATATTGATTTAAGGAGATACTTCTATGCGGATGCTTTTTGCTTTTCTGGTTCTATTTTCACTATTAATACAAAATAGCTTTGCACAAAGCCATGATGATGTGGTGATGGCCGCCTTTGCCATGACCCATACGCCGACCGGACGGGTGTTTCGTGATGTAAAATATAATATTGAAACTCAGGCATATTTTAAAAAAGATCTAGAAATTGCTAAAGCAACCATGAAAATTGCTCCGGAACGTCAAGATAGTTATGCTTGGCTCGGTAGACGTTATGGGTATCTCGGAAAACTTCCAGAAGCTATCGAGGTGTTTTCTGAAGGTTTAAAGAAATTTCCTGATAGTTATCAGCTTTATCGTTATCGTGCCCGTCATTTGGCGCGGAATTATCAATGGCAACAAGCCATTAAAGATTATAGAAAAGCGCTTGAATTGCTTGAGAATGAACCGGATAGTTATGAGCCAAATGGCATTGCAAATGATCTTGATCTAACCATAAGCACGTTCAAACAAAACATTCCCTATTATCTTGGTCAGACCAGTATGGCAACGGGGGACTATCAGACAGTAATTTCTGCAATGGATGAAGCGATTAATGTGCCGGTTTTATTTGCCTATATGGAAGAGCTTATTCCGGTGACCTTATGGAAATATCTCGCTCACCGTAAAATGGGTAATCATCAACTAGCCGAAGCCGAACTTGCGAAAGTCCCAGATGAATATCAGTTAATTGAAAATGATAGCTATCATGCAGCTGTTAATTATTTAAAAGGTAAATATGAACGCGAGGAATTTCTGAAATCGGCTGATGTGATTGGTAAATATGCTGTTGCAATGAAAGATCATTTTGAAGGCCGCAATGAGGATGCCATTAAAATTTGGAACGAAATTACCGACGCAAGTCCCCGGGGTTTTTGGCCTGCGGAAGCGGAACTGATGATGATTTCAGGAAAATAAATTTTTTATGTTCCTGAAATAATCTCGTCATACATTTTCTTGTCAGTTGCGCCCTCTGTGCCGATTAACAGCACGCGGGAATTTTCGTCTAACCCTAACTCTGTTTTGATGGCGGCGCGTTCTTTTAGTTCCATTAACATGGCTACTGCAGCAACGGCGCTTTCGCCGGCTTCCACCGATGGATCATCGCCTAAACCAAGGGCGAGAAGGCACATGGCGGCTTTGACATTTTTATCTGAGATAGAAACAAAGTCATCGGCATTATTTTTTAGAATATCCCAGCCGAGAAGGGAAACTTCACCGCATGATAAACCGCCCATAAGGGTCTCTTCTTTAATATGAACCATTTTAGGCTTGCCGCATTTTGCGCTTTGTAATAGACAATCAGCCGTTTCAGGTTCAACGATGATTATTTTTGGTCGCTGCTCGCCCCAGATCATGGCTACATGGGCGCATATTGCCCCTGCAAGGCCACCAACGCCCCCCTGAAGGATGATGTGAGTGGGTATCTGCTCATCATCTAGCTGGTTGGCGATTTCGGTGGTCATTACGGTGTAACCAGCCATCACAAATTTTGGAACATAGGTATAGCCATCATAGGAAGTATCAGAAATAATATGCCATTCATTTTCAATAGCATCTCTTTTTACTTGAAACAGGCTGTCATCATAATTTCCGTCTACCCAGACTACTTTTGCACCAAGCAGTTCAACGGCAATAGCGCGGCTTAAACTTACGCCTTTATGCATATAAATCATGCAATTAATGCCGCATTGTTGGGCGCCCCACGCAACGGAACGTCCATGATTACCGTCTGTGGCTGTTACAACTGTAAAATGCTTTAATTGATCGGCATATTTGCCTGACCTTATATCATCGTCACCAATGCTTTTATCAGATAGAAGAACTCTAAGATGTTCTCTAAGTATATGGATAACAGCATAAGAACCGCCAAGTGCTTTAAAACTTTTTAAGCCAAAACGCTCGCTTTCGTCCTTATAATAGATTTGTTTTAAACCAAGCTCTGTAGCCAACCCTTTTAGTTTGTGCAAGGGCGAAGGTTGATAATCTGACCAGTTTTTTATGCTTTCATATGCTTGAAAAAATAATGATGGTGAGATAACATTATCTGTATTTTGATAATTCGGGTTATTCTTAAAATGTTGCATTCAGGCTTTCCTTTAGAACGAACTATTGGGTTCTTCGAGGAATAGTATTTCAGCTTTCTTTGAACGTCTACCTAAAATTTTATTACGGTGTGGATATCGGTCAAAACGATCAATAATCGCTTTATGTTGAATCTCAAATTTAAGATAATTTTCCATACCCTCTGCACTGAATAAAAATTTGGTAGATTTATGAATTTCGCGACTTTCACTATGCATTAGAGGCATATAAAGGAATGCTCTTTGATCAATGGTGAGTTCTTTGTCAAAACCTTTGTCAACCGCAGTTTGCGAAAGGCAGACTGCGAGAGGATCGGTTGCGAAAGATTGTTTTTTTTCACGGAACATATTGCGGGGAAACTGATCGAGGATAATAATTTCAGCTAGAGCAGAAAGCGGTTTATAACGCCAGTTCACCAGTTCACCTAATGCTGCTTTCTTGTATATATCATAAAAACGGGATTTGATTTTTTTATCAAATATAGTTTTTTTAGTCCACCAATCAGCCGGATTAATTTCATTAAACCAGAAATCAATTACTTCTTGTGCCGTTACTTTATTGTTTTTTACCATATTAGTCCCTTTCATCAGATATTACTCTAAAATTTCTGAAGTGGGTATTAGTTTTTAAACGGTGAATAAAAGTTAATGTTTATCTGATTTATTTATTCTTTATATATTTAAGAAATTTTTATAATACTTAAGTTCTGTCCAGAAATATTGAATTTATACGGAATTATCTTTGTTTTTTATTATTGGTTTTTTTAGTTTTTTACCCACTATACAAATGTAAATACCGGCGGGAACAGCGATTATAGCGCAGACGAGGGGCCAAAGTACTTCCCCTAGGTTACTTATTCCTACGGTAGTAATAATGAAATAAGCATACATCGAGCCAACAGAAATCATGAAACTGCCGAAGCCCATCATGATCAAGCGAAGAGTTTTATAGCTGAATACGGTTTTATCAGTATTTTTTAAGTTCATTAGTGATTTCCATTTAATAATATATCGGTCTTATAATACAGATATTCATTGATTTGAAGATTTATTTAAACCGACTTTAAAGAGAGATATAAAATTAAAATATGGGCAAAACGAATCGGACCTACTATATCTAGTATATAACTTAGTTCGTTGACTCTAAACGATTCTTTATTTGAGAAAGTTCTTGACCCAGCGAATCGGATGTGATTCTCTTAGGGTATGAAAAACGCAAAACCAATATTTTACCGGATGAAAAAAATGACAGTGCCTTTTATAGCGCTGTTGGTTTCTTGTTATTTTGGGGCGCATGGTTTTAAAAGTGTTACAGCGCAAAATCGTTTGGGCGAGGAAATTTTTGTACTTGAAAGCGAACAATTGCGCATTGAAACAATTCGCGAAGACCTTGAATTACATGTTGGTTTGCTTTCAAGCAATCATATCGATCCAGACTATCTTGATGAATTAGTTCGTAAAGATCTTGGTTTCACTCATCCTGATGAAATTATCATTCCAAACAGTCAAAAAAACAAATAAAAACAATAATATTATAAAAGTCTTTTGTTTTCATGTTGTTATAGTTGCTTTATTATATGTCTACTAAAATTAACACTTTATTAAAATTAACTGAATTGTAGTTAATTTAAAAAAAGTGTTGTATTTCAATAACTTTTAATGATTATGGGTGTATGTTTATAGGATAAATCAATGTCCTGATATGAAGTTTATCTAGACTATAATTCGCAAGATTATAATCAATGTAAATTTTAAAAAGACTAACATCAACAATATGAGTGAGGAATATGGCTAAAAAACCTGCCCCCCGTAAAACAAAAGGCGGGAAACCTGCTGCACGGCGCAAAGCGGTAAAGAAAACGACGCCAGAAGCAAGCAACGAAGAACTTATTACCTATTATAAAGATATGTTAATGATGCGCCGCTTTGAAGAAAAAGCAGGGCAAATGTACGGAATGGGTCTTATCGGTGGTTTCTGTCATCTTTATATAGGACAAGAGGCTGTTGTTACCGGAATTCAGGCATGTTTGAAAAAAGGTGATAGCATTCTTACCAGTTACCGTGATCATGCACACATGTTAGCCTGTAAAATTGATCCAAAAATTATCCTCGCTGAACTTACCGGACGGGAAACCGGCATTTCAAAAGGGAAAGGCGGTTCAATGCATATGTTTAGTGTTGAACATGGTTTTTACGGCGGTCACGGGATTGTCGGTGCACAGGTGCCAATTGGCGCTGGTCTTGCGTTTGCTAATAAATACCGCAAAAATGATAATGTTTCTGTGGTTTATTTTGGCGATGGTGCAGTAAACCAGGGACAGGTATATGAAAGCTTTAACATGGCCAAACTATGGAGCCTTCCTGTTGTGTTTATCATTGAAAATAATCAATATGCTATGGGTACGGCCCTTGCGCGCGCTTCATCAGAAGTTGAACTATGCCGCCGTGGCGACAGTTTTAAAATTGACGGTGAAGCCGTTGACGGAATGGATGTTCTTGCCGTTCGTGAAGCCGCTGAACGTGCCGTCGCAAGATGTCGCGCCGGTGATGGCCCCGCACTTCTGGAAATGAAAACATATCGTTACCGTGGGCATTCAATGTCCGATCCGGCGAAATATCGTTCTAAAGAAGAAGTTTCAAAAATGCGTGCTGAGTTTGATCCGATTGATCAAATCAAAAATCGTCTTTTAGATGCCAAAATCATGTCTGAAGATGATCTGAAGAAAATCGATAAAGACATTAAAGCCAAGATATCAGAAGCCGCTGAGTTTGCACAAAATAGCGCGGAACCTGATCCATCTGAACTCTATACCGACATTTTGGTCGCCGAATAAAAAATAAGGAATTATCATTATGTCAGTAGAAATTCTTCTCCCCGCAATGTCCCCTACGATGACCGAAGGCAATGTTGCAAAATGGGTTAAAAAAGAAGGTGAAAAAGTATCGCCCGGCGATATTATTGCCGAAATTGAAACAGATAAAGCAACAATGGAACTTGAAACCGACGAAGAAGGTATCATGGGTAAAATCCTTGTTGAGGAAGGCTCCGATGGTATTGCCGTTGGAACACTTATCGCCGTCATCCTTGAAGAAGGTGAAGATGCCAGTGTGCTTGAGGGTATTTCGGCAGCTGTTGTTTCAACGCCGTCTGTGCCGCCAACCGCAATTGCCGCAGAGGCCGCTGATGCCGAAGATGTCCAAATAAGTGCGCCGGTTTCAGCCGCGCCGATTGAAAGTGACCTGCCGGAGGGTACAACATTTTCAAATATGACTGTTCGTGAAGCATTAAGAGACGCCATGGCCGAAGAAATGCGCCTTGATGGTGATGTATTTGTAATGGGTGAAGAAGTAGCCGAATATCAGGGTGCTTATAAAGTAACCCAAGGGTTATTACAGGAATTTGGCCCTGAACGTGTAATTGATACGCCGATTACAGAACACGGCTTTGCCGGTCTTGCCGTTGGTGCGGCTATGTCGGGATTAAAACCAGTTGTTGAATTCATGACTTTTAACTTTGCCATGCAAGCCATTGACCAAATCGTTAACTCTGCTGCCAAGACAAACTATATGTCCGGTGGTCAGATCAGATGCCCAATGGTTTTTCGTGGTCCAAATGGCGCGGCGTCCCGCGTTGGTGCACAACATTCCCAAAACTATGCATCATGTATGCTCATATTCCTGGTCTTATTGTTGTTGCGCCATATAGTGCCGCAGATTGTAAAGGCTTGTTAAAAGCGGCGATCAAAAACCCTAACCCTGTGATCTTTCTCGAGAATGAAATTACTTATGGTTACAGCTTTGATGTGCCGAATATTGAAGATTATACAGTTCCGCTTGGAAAGGCGAAAATTGTACGCAGTGGTTCGGACGTTACACTTGTGAGCTATTCAATCGGTGTTAAGTTCGCCCTTGATGCTGCTGAAAAACTGGCTGCAGAAGGCATAGAGGCTGAAGTTATTGACCTTCGGACTATTCGCCCGCTTGATATGGACACCGTTATTGCATCAGAGCAAAAAACCAACCGTGTTGTTTGTGTTGAAGAAGGGTGGAGCACGTGTAGTGTAAGCTCAGAAATTTCAGCACGTCTTATGGAAGATGCGTTTGATTATCTTGATGCACCTGTATTAAGAGTAACCAACGAAAATGTTCCGATGCCATATGCGGCAAACCTTGAAAAACTTGCTGTTGTTAATGATGACAAAATTGTCGTAGCGGCAAGATCCGTTTGTTATAAAGAGGGAGAATAATCATGGCTATAACACTTAATATGCCTGCACTTTCCCCAACCATGGAAACGGGGACATTGTCCAAATGGCTTGTAAAGGTCGGCGATACGGTTGAAAGCGGAACTATTATAGCCGAAATTGAAACCGATAAAGCAACAATGGAATATGAAAGCATTGATGACGGCGTTGTTGGAAAGCTTTTCGTTGAAGAAGGCGCGGAAGATATTCCGGTCGGGCAAATAATTGCCGTATTGCTTGAAGAGGGCGAAGATGCATCTGTGATGGATAGTATTTCAGCGGAAGCACCAGCTGCCGCTACTACACCGGCACCTATTGCCGCAGCTACTCCGACACCTGTTACTGCTCCTGCGGCTGTACCAGTAGTATCCACACCCGTTTCGACGCCTGTGGTACAAAAAGGTGACCGTGTGTTTGCATCACCACTTGCTAGGCGTATTGCAGAACAAAGTGGTTATGATATTTCGCAAATTGCGGGTACTGGACCAAAAGGCCGCATTATCAAACGCGATGTGGAAAACTATAATCCAAGTGCAACGACTGCCGTTTCGGGGGCTGTATCTTTGGACGGTGACGCGCCGTTTGACGTTATTAAACTGAGCAATATGCGTAAAACCATTGCCAAACGCCTTACGGAAAGTAAGCAAACTGTTCCGCATTTCTATCTGAGTGTTGATGTCGAGCTTGATAATCTGCTTGGTGCCCGTAAGCAGCTTAATTCCATGTCTGATGAATATAAGATTTCGGTTAATGACTTTATTATCAAAGCATGTGCCGCTGGACTTATTAAAGTGCCGGAAGCTAATGTTCAATATCATGGTGATGTAATGCACCAGTTCAAACGGGCCGATATATCGGTTGCGGTTGCCATTGAAGGCGGACTTATTACGCCGGTTGTTCGCGGTGCTGATCAAAAAGGACTTCGTCAAATATCTGAAGAGGTTAAAAATTTAGCCAAGCGCGCCCATGAGGGTAAATTGGCACCGGAAGAATATACCGGTGGCACTTTCTCCATATCTAATATGGGTATGATGGGTGTTAAGCAGTTTGACGCGGTTATAAACCCGCTACAAGCAGCGATCCTTGCTGTTGGTGCTGGTGAGCAGCGCCCGGTGGTTAAAAATGGTGAGCTATCTGTCGCGACCGTTATGACTATTACCCTTTCATGTGATCATCGCGCCATTGATGGTGCGGTTGGTGCGTCGTATTTAGCGGCAGTTAAGATGTTCCTAGAACATCCATCAACAATGTTATTGTAAGGGAGAGACGATATGAGTAATCAAAAATTTGATATAGTCGTGCTCGGCTCTGGCCCTGGTGGATATGTCGCAGCAATTCGTGCAGCACAACTTGGTTTTAAAACGGCAGTGATAGAACGTGCTGAACTTGGTGGTATCTGCCTTAACTGGGGCTGTATCCCGACAAAGGCATTATTACGTTCGGCCGAAATATTTCATAATATGAAACATGCGGCGGATTATGGCTTGGTCGCGGATCAGCTTGGTTTTGA
>JAESUD010000161.1 GCA_016763335.1 Emcibacteraceae bacterium
AATAAATTGGGTTGAAAATTATTTTATATAATCTTGTACAAGATGTCGTTCTTTGATACTTTTTTAAAGTAAACTTAAGGGGAGAACAGAATTGTTACGAAGAAAATTTATATTATTGACTACACTAGGGCTATTTTCTTTAATCATACCTGTTGATAAACATAAGACAGTTGTTAAAAATGGTTGGTTATTAAGGGAAGATGATTTTTAAATGTTGAAAAAAATATCGGACTTTAATGAAAACTCTAATTTTGACTGCTGCATAATTGGAGCAGGTCCAGCGGGAATAACCTGTGCATTAGAACTTGCAAAAAATGGGAAGAGGGTTTTGCTTCTTGAAGGAGGGCAAGACGATATTAGTGAACAATCACAAGACATATATCAGGGGGAAGTGAAGGGAGATCCTTATTTTGACCTCTCCGTAACCAGATTAAGGTTTTTTGGCGGCAGTTCTAATCATTGGGAAGGATGGTGCCGCCCACTCGACAAACATGATTTTGAAAATAAAGGTGATTTTAAAACTGCATGGCCGATCACCAAAAATGATATGGATGGTTATCTAGAAAAAGCATCTTCCATATTGGAAATTGATGATACTTATAATGATAAACCTATAGGAAATAGTGGGATAAATCATGTTCCTTTTGGTTATTCTCCTCCGGTTAGGTTTTTAGATAAATATTATGATGCCATCACTGCTCATCAAAATATTCTCTTATTGCTAAGTGCAAATGTGACATCTTTAGAAACTGATGGATTACGCATTAATAGTGCTATGTTAGAAAGTTTTTCTGGTGATAAAAAGCGTGTAAAAGCAAAGGAATTTATTCTTGCAACAGGGGGACTCGAAAACAGTAGATTATTGTTATGGAGTAATGAATTAAGCAATGGACAGGTAGTGAAAAATTCTACTTCATTGGGACGGTATTGGATGGAACATCCGGACTTTACAATTGGTTCAGCCATAATTAAAAATGATGTTCTTGGTGATGCTGACCTTTCAAAAAGACAATTTTTGGCACCTAGTTATGATACAATTGTCAAAAATAAAATTTTAAATTGTGGCTTACGTATTAATCCTAATAATTATCATGGCACTGAAAAAATGATTAGTGATATTGCCTGTGTTGCACCGAAGTTAGGACGCGGACTTGTCAGTCTACTTGGGAAAAACCTTATCTGCGGTTATAAAATAAGGGCATCTTGGGAACAAGAACCTGTCAAGGAAAACAGGGTTACTCTAGGCCCAGAAAAAGATTTTTTTTCTATGCCTAGAATTCAATTACATTGGAAGAAAAGTAAAATAGATACAAGAACGGTTAAGCAAACCATTCTCACCTTAGGGAATTATTTAGCAGAGAAAAATTTAGGTCGTTTAATGCTAAATAAATGGCTGCTTGATGAAGATGGCTACCCTGAAAATGATGTCTTGGCTGGAAACCATCATATGGGTGGTACAAGAATGGCAGAAAATGATGAATTAGGGGTGGTTGATAAAAACTGTAAGGTTTTTGGTCAGGAAAATCTATATATTGCGGGGTCGTCTGTTTTTCCGAGTAGTGGATATGCCAACCCAACCCTATCAATCATACAGTTAGCGTTAAGACTTTCTGATCACCTTAAAAATAAAACTTAATAATAAAGTTAAAACGGATTAAGGGTGTAGCCTTCATCTTGTAATAATGCGTGAGCTGTCATTGCTGAAAGGACTAGTTTAACACCTGGTATAAGGTCTTTTTTATCTACAGCACGATAGGCAGCAGATTGGCCGCAAAGATAAAATTTAACACCATTATCCATAAGCGCCTTAATCATTTTAATATTAACATTTTTAACACCATTATGTGCGGCTTTATAAGCTTTGTTTTTAAGTAGGTCCAGTGTCGCTGTTCCGTGAATTACGATTGCAATATCAATGTTTTTTATCGGTACACCTGCGGCAACATGCATATTTATAAAACGAGCCGCGCTATTAAAAGTTTGATTTAATTTCCCGTTTTGACCTTGCTTACTGGCATCAAAGCTTACTTTGAATTTATGATCTTTAGGAATTGAAATGTCAACATCCACTGTCGCGGTATTTGCAAAGTCATGAAAAACAGGGCCAGTATGAAATGGTGTTTCTTGTGCATTTGCTTGAATTGAAAGCAAAGCAAATGAAAGGATGCTTATAATTAAAATATGTAGTTTCATGATATTATACTCTTTATTAATTTGCGAACCTGAAATGCATGACATCGCCGTCAACAACGACATATTCTTTACCTTCTAAGCGCATTTTTCCGGCATCTTTTGATCCGGTTTCACCGTCAAATTCAACATAGTCCTCATAGGCTGTTGTTTCGGCGCGAATAAAACCTTCTTCAAAATCCGTATGGATAACGCCGGCGGCTTGTGGGGCTTTAGTATCCGTTGTCACGGTCCATGCGCGGGCTTCTTTAGGGCCAACGGTAAAATAAGTGATCAGGTGTAAAAGATCATACCCGGCACGGATCACACGGCCAAGGCCGGTTTCCCCAAGGCCTAGGTCAGAAAGAAATTCCTTTTGTTCTTCCTCGTCGTCAAGTTGGGCAATCTCGGCTTCTAGTGCGGCACTGATAATAACGGAAACTGCGTCTTCTTTTGCCGCTTTTTCAGCAACTAATTTTGTAAGCTCATTACCTGTTGAGGCATCGTCTTCGCTAACATTACAAACATAAAGCACGGATTTTGTTGTGATAAGTTGAAGTTCTTTTAGAATTTTTTCTTCTTCTTCATCGGCAACTTCAACTGTACGGGCCGGGTTTCCTGCTTCAAGTACTTTTAGGGCGCGTTCAACCATATCCATAATGACTTGTGCTTCTTTGTCTTGACCGCGGATGCGGCGTACAAGGCCAGTTTTGCGGCTTTCAAGGCTTTCCATATCTGAAAGCATCAATTCCGTTTCAACGGTTTCAGCATCGGCGAGGGGATCTATGACCCCTTCTACATGGGTAATGTCATCATCTTCAAAGCAACGCAGCACATGAACAATGGCGTCTACTTCGCGGATGTTGGCAAGGAATTGATTGCCGAGACCTTCACCTTTGGATGCGCCGCGCACGAGGCCAGCAATATCAACAAAGGAAAGTTGGGTCGGGATGGTGACTTTTGATCCGGCAATTGCTGCCAGTTTATTAAGGCGTGGGTCAGGGACGGGGACTTGGCCGACATTTGGCTCAATAGTACAAAACGGATAGTTTGCCGCAGCGGCCTGGGCCGTGTTTGTCAGCGCATTAAAAAGGGTTGATTTGCCAACATTGGGAAGACCAACGATACCACACTTAAATCCCATTATTCTTTTTCCTTTTTATTTGGTTTTAGGATGAGGCCAATTTCATTTAAGAAATTAACACCGTCACCGCTCGTCAATTTTTCAGCAGAACGGCCAACAGCATCAAGAAGAGGCTCGAGCCATTTTTCATCTGCACGTGTGAAGTCGCCAAGTACATGACTACTAACACGACTTTTATCACCGGGGTGACCAATACCAAGTCGAATACGGTGATAGTTTTTATTTATATATTGATCAAGGCTACGCAGACCATTATGTCCCGCATTGCCGCCGCCAGTTTTAAATTTAATTCTCCCGGCTTCGAGATCAAGTTCATCGTAAAAGATAAAAATATCTTCTGAAGGAATTTTATAAAACTGGGCAACTTGACTGACAGATTTTCCAGACAGGTTCATAAAGGTCAGAGGCTTTAAAATAAGAGTTTTTTCACCGCCAAGCCGCCCTTCATAAATTGCGCCTTGATATTTTATTTTCGGTTCAGAAAAATTATAGCGGAGGATAATCTCATCCACCGCCATAAATCCAATATTATGCCGGTTGTCTTCGTGTTTTGTGCCTGGGTTTCCCAGGCCAACGAGTAGCAACATGGCATTATCCTTTTAAATCTTGAGTTTATTCCTCAGATTTCTGTGAAGTTGCTTCAACTTCTACGCTTTTCTCAACGCCTTCTTCACCTTCAACTTCTTCTACATCATCTTCATCATCAGACTTAAGTCCGCTTGGTGCAGCGATTGTTGCAATGGTAAAGTCACGGTCATCAATAACCGGTGTCACACCCTTAGGAAGTGTAATGTCTGAAATATGAATGCTGTCACCGAGCTCAAGACCCGTAAGATCAATTGTGATCGCTTCCGGTATAGCGTCCGCAGGACAGTTAAGTTCAACGTCATGACGTACAGCATTAATAATGCCGCCTTGTTTAATGCCTGGGCATTCTTCTTCGTTAATGAAGTGAACAGGGACGTTAATGGCGATAGTCGCGCCTTTTGCCAGACGTAGGAAATCTACATGTAGAGGCCAGTCAGTAACTGGGTGGAACTGAACATCACGTGGTAGAACCATTTCTTTTTTACCATCAATTTCAACATCATATGTTGAACTGAGGAAAGCACCTGTGTTCAAAAGTTTCATAATATCAACATGATTAACTGTGATCATGGTTACATCTTTTTTTGCGCCGTATACTACTGCCGGAAGTCGTCCATCTC
>JAESUD010000162.1 GCA_016763335.1 Emcibacteraceae bacterium
CCCGACCTAATAGGATAACCAAATAAAGTAAGACTGGCAAAATTTTCAGGATATTTCTGTGCCGTAAGCTGGCTGATCATTGACCCCATTGACCAACCCCATACATGAATTTTTTCACCAGTTCTATTTGATAACCATTCAAGAATAATCGACAAATCTTTTGCGGCGCGGTTTGGTGTATTCCACCCAGTATCATCGCGTGGTGTTTCGCCGTATCCACGGGCATCAAGTGCCCAAACGGTATAACCTTCTTGATTAAACCCATCCATTAATGAGAGGTCTTCGCCTTCAACCTCTAAATCAAAATCAGGAAGGGAACTCCATGTTCTACCATGATGCAGAAGAATAATTCCCTTGGCATTATCAATGGATTTTTCCCATAAGGCCATTGGATGACCATCAGCCATAACAGTATGTTTGGTCGCATAATTGCCTTGGGCAAATGCAGCCTGAGTAAAAACAAGAATTAATATTGGAAAAAAAATAAATAATTTTAGCTGTCTCATGCCTGCACCTTTTTGATTATTTGTTATTGAATTGAATAAGCCCAATTTTTTGCTCGGTGGTAATTATTAACCGGGATATTAGTTTGTAGTTTATTATTACCGTCTTCTGATTTTACTTCAATAGTCAATTTCAGGATATCATTTTTGCCTAAGGCTTCAAGAGCCGCCAAAGTATCTTCCGCAAACATATATATACTGAAACTTTGATTAATATCTGAACCAACTTGTGCGGCGAACTTATCATGCTTATCGCTTCTTTTCGCCGTCACCAAAACTTTATCATTTGACGTCAACATCGCTTCAAGATTATCGTTTAAATTCTTTTCATTAAGTTCATTACTACCAATGGGGCCTTCTACGGAATTATTTATACTATTGAATTCCTGATTATTCGGGTTTCTAAACTCCAGAGATACGCTCTCAACATCACTATTTAATACAAGACCAATTTCCCCGGCCATATTAATAAATAATGTACATTCAATTTCACCAAGTGCGCCGCCGCACCCCGGATATGACATCACCCAGTTTAAATCTCCGTTGCGTGGTCTAAAGGCAGTCCAGTTTGTAAAATCATTTGCAGGACGACTATAAGGATAACCGGTTTTCGACGCATTCGCCCCTTCGATAAAAGCCTTAACGGACTTTTCTAGATGATAATAATAAGTGGTAATGTCACGGTTATTCGCCGTTGCCTGAACCGTATCAAATCTTTGCGCCTGACCATTCTTCAATAAGTTTTCATTAGTGAGGTATTTCTCAGCGGTTCTGTCTTCTGCAACTTTAATTATCGATGCTTCAAACTTTTGCCAATCTTCGTCTGTTGCCCGAGATAAATAATTATTTTTCACCTCGTCGTGAAGCTCATCAATAATTTTCCACTCGTCTTCAATTAAAAAATCAAGCAATAACCCACGAGCGATAACCTTATTATCACTGGCCAACTCATCAAGAATATGAATTTGCCTCGCTAACAATAAATGATTTATCATTGAATCGCTTGCTTCCTGCCTTGCCAAACCCACAAGTTCCAATATTTCAGGTGCATTACAGGCAGAACGCCTTGCAAAAATTCGCGCTTCTTTCTTAAATTTTTCAACCCGGTCCAGCTTGCCCGAAAATGTTGAATTGGCAAAAACGATTTGGCCATTAAGTACTTCGGCTTCTAGCTTTGAAAGCAATGGACAATGTTGGTTGGCTTCTTCAACAATTACCATTGCCTGATATTTTTGAAAAAGCGCATCCTGACCATCAACTTGAGCAAAAGAAAGGTTGCAGAAAATACTATATATAAAAAACGCAATAACGCCGGTTTTCATCATTACGGTTTACGTGATAAAGATGTATAGGCCTCATCAATAAGGAATATATCAGTAAGAAGCGCGCGAATATGAATACTCGCATTTAAATTATCAATCACTTGCGATCCGATTGAAGGAAGCGAAAGCACCATTTCAACTGCTTTCAATGATTTTTGTGCGTCATCCCTGAGAACCTCGATATAACCGAGAAACAGTTTTGCATCCGATTCAACTTCGTCATTAATTTCATTTTCGAAATCATCGGCGATTGATTGTAGAGCTTCTTTTAAACCATTAAGATAAATACGGACAGATGGGCCCCCGCCGCCACTGGTATTTTCAAAATCAAGACCTTGAGCAGCATAGGCGAGCATAAATTCATACCCTGTTTCAATGGCATCTATTGAAGTGCGCAATTTTGCATTATTTTCTTTACTCATTATTTTTCTTTCTTAAGCAATTTAATCATTCCTAACGATCTGACCATCGATCAGGATCATGATTTTCATTATATTCTTCACGTGACAACCAACCCTTGATCATTGACCGCAAATAGTGCGCTTTTTCGGGCCGTAACGAGAAATAAATATGCATCATAACCGAACTAACAAACAATAGAGTAGAAATGTCATGAAACACATAGATCAGACCCCATGTGTCTGCTGAAAAAATAAACGGATCACGTTGCCAAAACGGTGTATCAATCTTTAACAGCAGCATCCACCCCGTAACAAGGGAAACAATACTAAAAAAAGCAATGCCATGATGCATCAATTTTTGTTCCAAAGAATATTTCCCCCCCCGAACCTTGCCACGTCCGACAATAAATTCACCTATATCAGTGAAAGATATCCACATAGATTTGATTTTTTTAATGGAAAGAGATTTAAAGACATGCATTAACACAAACAAAGTAAGCAATAGACCCGCGATCCAATGTGGTTCAACCCATTCAAATTTCAAACCGAGGACCGGTAACAATCCCGTCGCGATGAGGATTAATATACACACTGCCATCAACCAGTGAAATATGCGGCTAAACAGATTATGCCGAATTACGTGATCTTTATTTTCTTCCATTAGATATTTTACGTTAAAATTAACGTCCTTATTTTTACGCCCCGGTATTTTGCATCTAGACTTAAAAGACTTCTGGTTATATAGTTACATTACCTCATAGCGGGAGGCAAAATATATCTCAAGGAAAATACAAAAAATAATCAAGATATATGGAAACATCGTATTAACAGGCTTAGAATTACCATTTCTCAAAACTGGTAAGGCAAAGTTAATAAGCGACATTTTTTGTATTTGTAGAATATAATGCAGCAGCATGTATTTAAAATTTAAAGTGGAGGAGCATAATTTTATGCAAAAAAAATTCAGTTCAGATCGTTTCGATCCTCTGAGCACTGTAAGAGATGCGCTATCAAGGCGTCATTTCATTAAAGGCGTCATTGCCGCCGGTACTGTTGCCGGTGCAGCTGGTCTTGTTACCGGTTGTTCTGACAGTTCCGATAGCTCAGGCGGTGCCGCGGGTTCAGTAGAAAGATTGATCACGGTCAACGTTAACGGTAAAGCACGTCCCGTTGACGTGATGCCAAATGAAACTCTTGCTCATACGCTTCGAAACAAGCTCGGCCTTACCGGAACTAAAATCGGTTGCGACCGTGGTTCTTGTGGGGCTTGCACGGTTATGATAGACGGCGTTACCAATAACAGCTGTTCAGTACTAACCCACACTTTACGCGGTGCAAATGTTATAACGGTTGAAGGCGTTGGCGGTGCCAACGGCGAACTTCACCCAATCCAACAAGCCATGATCGAAGAACTGGCTCCACAATGTGGCTTCTGTACACCCGGTCAGGTCGTTTCCGGCGTATCTCTGCTCCAAAGAAACCCAAATCCAACACGCGAAGAAGTTCGTTATGCGCTAGCCGGCAACCTTTGTCGTTGCGGTGCTTATAACAACTATGTTGACGCGATTGTTAAAGCAGCGGGGAGTGCATAAAAATGGCTGAAAAATTAATGGGTAAAAACTTTACCCCCCAAGATGTTCGTGCAAAAGTCACCGGGACCGGCAAATATACCGAAGATTTCCGTGTTGACGGCATGTGCTATGTAAAAATGCTCAACTGCCCTATGCCGAGCGCTAATGTTACTATCGTCGATACATCAGAAGCACTCGCTATGGACGGCGTACTTGGTATTCTAACCAGTGATGATGTTCCGCCAAACCCGGCACCGGGTTTTCCGATCCTTTCAAATGAGCCGAGACAGCTTGGCCAACCAATTCTTGCCATTGCTGCGGAAACAGAATCAATCGCCGCAGAAGCACTGGAAAAAGTGAAGCTGACATATGAAGCTCAGCCCTTTTCTCTTGACCCGCTTCAAAGTCTTTATCCCGGCGGCCCAGACGCGCTTACTGAAGGCAACTTTGTAAAAAGTCGTTCAGAATCCCCGGTAAGTCATAAATGGTCGGCCCGCGATTTTGCAGTGGCTGGCGAAGAAAATATGCCAATGGGTGAACCCGGCATGGAATGGAATGTCGGTGATGTTGATGCGGCGTTTACCGATGCCGCCTATGTCATTGACGAATCTTTCGTTGTTGCAAGCTCGACCCATCAAGCACTTGAGCCAAGAAGCACATTATCTTATTGGGAAAATGGCAAATGCTTTATTTATGGTTCATCGCAAAGTCAATCTTGGATGATGCCAGGCCTTGCCAGCATGATGCAGGTTCCCCTTTCAGACATCGTTTATATTGCTGAATTTTGTGGCGGTGGGTTTGGTGCCAAGGCATCTCCGTACCCAACCATGGGTATTCCGGCATATATGTCCAAGAAGATTAACCGCCCTTGTATGCTCCGCATCACAAGAGCAGAAGAATATCATATTGGTGGATCGCGTCCCGGCTTCCAAGGTCAATTAAAAGTTGGCTTTGATAAAGCAGGTAAAGTTACCGCAATTGATTGTTACATCGTACAGTCAAATGGCCCTAATAACGGCTCAGGTGATTATTCAGCCGCGGCTGGTGCACTGGCCCTTGTTTATACGCCAACCAATATGCGTTTTCGCGGGATGCCGGTATTTACCAACAAACCATATATCATCTCACAGCGTGGCCCGGGTCAAAACCAGATCGCCTGTATTATGGAACCCTTTATGGACCGCGCGGCCAAACAACTTGGCATTGACCGCATAATGATCCGCGAAATTAATGCGCCGGATCATGATGTTGTCTTCTCCAATCGTAAAAGCACCGTAACCAGTTCTTATCTTCGCGATGCTCTAATCATGGGTTCTGAGAAGTTTAACTGGAAAGAGAAAATAAAACTTAGCGGTAAACGTAACGGCACCAAAGTTATTGGCATCGGTGTCGGGCAAGCCTATCATTCAGCCGGTTCAAACGGCTTTGATGGTCTGGTAACAATTCGCCCGGACGGCAAACTTTATATTCATTCAGGTGTTGGTAACCTTGGAACATATTCATATGCTTCTGCATCACGTATTGCAGCAGAAACTCTTGGATGTTCATGGGAAAATACTGTGATTGAACGTGGTGATAGCCGCCGCGGTCTGCCGTGGGTTCTTGCCCAGTTTGGATCAAACACAACCTTCACAACCACCAGAACCAACTTTGCCGCAGCCAATGCCGCTAAAGATAAGCTAAAAGAAATTGCAGCTATGGATCTTGGCGGTACTGCAGAAGATTATGAAGTTGATAACGAAACAGTGTTTCTAAAATCCGACCCTGCAAAAGTAATGACATTTGCCCAAGCCGCAACACGCGCCATCGAACTTGGTGGCGTATATGATGGTCATGAATATCCAGATGACCTTCATGATGTTACTAAAGCCGCTATGGCACATGTGCAAGGCGTTGGTCTTGTCGGCGTATCGAAAGATAAAATGCCGAAAGAAGGAAGCGTTCCTGCCCTTGCAACTGGCTATGCCATGATTGAAGTTGATACCGAAACGGGTAAATACGAAATCCTTGAATATACATCAACCGTGGACTGCGGAACTGTAATGCATCCACAAAGCCTCGATCAACAAATTCGTGGTGGTGGTGTTATGGGAATGGGAATGGCTTCAACAGACCGAATGGTATATGACCCACAAAATGGCCTTTGCGCCACTGTCGGTCTTTACCAAACCAAAGCACCATCGATACTTGACGTTCCAAGCACAATGGATGTCGGTGCCGTTGATAAGCCGGACCCACAAAGTCCAGCGGGTGTTAAGGGGGTTGGTGAACCTGTTATGGGCTGTGCAGCTGCCGCAATACTCAGTGCAATTGCAGATGCCACAGGCACGAACTTCAACCGGACACCGGTTGATCCAGATATGATTGTCAATGCCATGGCTGGCAGACCGCAATCTTATAAACCTTTACAAGTTAACATATAGGAAGGCACTGATTATGAAAGATATGATGCCAAACTTTAATCTGGTTCAACCCAGTGACGTCGAAAGCGCTGCAAACATTCTTGCAGAAGCCGGGGAAAATGGATGGGCAATGGCCGGTGGCCAGGATAGCCTTGACTGGTTCAAGGATAGAATTAAACGACCAACAACCGTTGTAGACCTTAGCGGCATTGAAGCCTTAACAGGTATACGTGAAATGGCTGATGGTGGTGTGGAAATCGGCGCAATGACAACGCTGACTGATGTTGAAAACAATGCCGTTATTAAAGAAAAGTTCGGCCTTCTTGCCTCAGCAGAAGCCCGCGTTGCTAGCCCGCAAATCAGAAACAAAGGAACTCTTGGCGGAAATATCAGCCAAGATGCCCGTTGCTGGTATTACCGCAGCGGTATCGATTGTTACCGCGCCGGTGGCACTACCTGTTACGCAGATACACCTGAAGGCATGAACAGAGAACATTGTCTTTTCGGTGCTTCTCGTTGTGTGGCGGTTTCACCTTCTGATACCGCAATTGCCCTTACATCACTTGACGCCAGCATGGTTATTCAAAATTCTTCCGGTGAGACAGTTGTTGCTGCGGCTGATTATTTTATCGGTCCGGCGATTGATATTGAAAATATGACCATCTTAAAACCCGGCGATATTTTAACCGCAATCCGTATTCCTGCCACATGGGCCGGTGCTGATTTCTATTTTGAAAAAATTGCTGACCGTAACACATGGGATTTTGCGCTTGTTAATATCGCCACCGCGATGAAAATGAACGGTAACATAATCGAAGACATCCGCATCACCTGCGGTGCCGTTGAATGTGTTCCAAAACGTCTTAATGTGGTCGAAGATATTGTTCGTGGCAGTGAACGTAACGAAGATACGGCAAACTTAGGTGCCGGTGCTGCTGCGCGCGGGGCCGTACCACTTAACTATAACCATTTCAAAATCCCCCTAATGGAAAATCTCGTTAGAAAAGCACTTAGAGGATAATTAAAATGGAACTATTTCGTTATACACGCGATATGTACGGTCAGGAAACATTACAGGGGATATCTTGGGATCTCCTGCCCGTTTTCGTTGGCATAGCGGCGGCAGTTATCGCTGTCCATTACGCCTATTGCGCTTTTATGAGTGCAAAAAAGAAATAGTTAGGACAAAAAACATCTAAAGCCCTCCAATTAATTTTTGGGGGGCTTTTTTTTATTTGTCATTCCCTAAAATTATACTTATCATCATTAAAAACAAGGGATTGCTGAGGTAAAACGCGTGACAAAAAAAGTGATAATTATCGGTGCGGGGATCGTTGGATTAACATCGGCCTGCCGATTGGCTCAAGAAGGTTTTCAAGTTACCATCATTGAAAAAAACAGCCGTCCTGGCACAGGAACCAGTCAGGCCAATGCCGGACAATTAATTTATAATTTTGGGGCAATGGCATCACCATCATTCATTAAAAACCTGCCGAAAGCGCTTACTGATCCAAATCAGGGCATAATCGCCGGCAAATTATTACTGCCGTCCAACTGGCTATGGGCATTAAAATTTTTAAGCCAATCCACATCAAACGCATGGCAAAAAAACTCCCTAGCCCTAATAAATATTGCTCACCGTTCAAGAAGCGCAATGAAGGCGTTTAATCGACGCCATGATATCGACTTTAATTGGCGCAAAGACGGCAAACTGATAATTTACGACAATGAAGCAAGCCTCAGAAGCGCTGAAACCACTGCAAAATTCCAAAGAGAACACGGCGGAAATCATCAGGTAATATCAAAAGAAAAATGTTTTGAACTCGAGCCTGCCTTAATTAACTCAGCAAGAAAAATATCCGGCGCCACATATTTAGCGGATGCGGAAATTGGTGACTGTTATGCTTACTGTAAAAGCCTTGCTGATATTTTATGCCGTCATTACGGCGGCAAAATTCATTATAACGTAACCGTCGATGGGTTTGAGAGCCATAAAGATCAAATTTCCGCAGTAAAAACCACTAACGGCCTAATTGAAGGCGATATATTTATCATTTCAGCTGGCATTGATAGCCCTAAGCTACTGGATCGAAGTTTTCCCAATAAGTCACCGATCATAGGTATTAAAGGCATTAGCCTGACTTATCCGCTTGGCTCAACCCCACCTGACCTCAGCGTGACTGATGCAGCTGGTAAGTTCGTTATTGCCCGGCTTGGTGAAAAAGTACGCGTCACAGGTTATGCCATATTTTCAAGTGACTTGAGCATTAACCCGGATCATGTCAGCAAGCTCGAAGAAAAAGCAAAATCATTGATGCCTGATGCCGCAGATTATGCCGCTTCGCCTGATATCTGGACCGGTTTAAGGCCACAAACCCCGAGTGACCTGCCTATGATAAGTAAGGCTGGCGCAAAGAATTTATACGTAAATGCCGGACGTGGATCATCAGGGTGGATTTTGAGCTTTGGATCAGCAGAAAAATTAACCGATATAATAATCAACGATAATAAGTAAAAATAAGAAAGTTACCTGAATGAGCGATTACGGCATATTGTCTATTATCCCCCCTTCCCTAAGCATCCTTCTAGCGGTCACTACCCGTAACATCATGCTTTCATTAACCGCTGGCGCTTTTAGTGGCTGTCTTATTTTAACCGGGTTTAACCCATTCTTTGCCATTGCTGAATTGGTTGAAGACCATATCTTCATTCAAATCACTAGCGGATCAAACGCCCAGATCATCATTATCATGTTTGCTATTGGCGGCTTTATTCACCTGCTTGATAAATCGGGCGGCGCAAAGGCCTTCTCAACCGTAATGACCCGGTTTATTTCAAATGCAAAGCGGGCACAGCTCGCCGCTTGGACGGCGGGAATATGTGTATTTTTTACCGATTCCGGTAATGCCCTGATTGTCGGGCCACTTTTCAAACCTGTCTTTAAACAATTAAAAGTTTGCCGTGAAAAACTAGCCTATATCATCGATACAACGGCCTCCCCGGTGAGCATTCTTGTACCCTTTATCAGTTGGGGTATTTATATTATGAACCTGATTGAAAATACTTACGGCGATGTCGGCATCGAAGGCGAGCCATTTCAGGTATTATTAAGCGTCTGGCCTTATCAGTTTTATGCTTTTCTCGCCTTGTTATCCATCCCGATGATTTTATCAACGGGTAAGGATTATGGCCCAATGGCACGGGCCCAAGCCAACTACAACAAAGAGCTCCATAATGACCCCGACGAACAACTAAAAACAGATATTCCGTCGGACATACCAGAAAAAGAAAATTTAAGTGCCGTTTTGCTGCCTCTCGGTATTCTTCTCGCCACTATGGCCATTTACATGGGCTATTTCGTCATGACTGAAGGGGTGAAAAGCATCCATATGCGCGGCGGCATATTAACCGCCTATATTTTTGCCGCTGTGGCCTGCGCTTATTTAATGAAGAAACAGAAAAATCAGCCTTACAATGAAACCTTCAATGAATATGTTAAAGGAATGCAAAACCTTGTATTCATATGCCTTTTGCTTGTCCTCGCCTGGTCATTAAGTTCGATCTGTAAAGAGCTTAAAACGGGGTATTATATTGCCGCAATAATTGGTGACAGTATTTCACCGAGCTTTATACCGCTCATTGTGTTTAGCATCGGCGCGGTGATGTCTTTTGCCACCGGGTCTTCTTACGGTACTTTCGCCATTTTGTTAATCATCGTTATTCCTGTTGCTTATACTTTAAACGCACCGCTTGAACTGACGATTGCTGCCGTCTTAAGTGGCGGGTTATTTGGCGATCACACCTCCCCCATATCCGACACCACGGTTTTAGCCTCAATGGGGGCGGACTGTCCCCATATTGACCATGTCACAACGCAATTTTCCTATGCACTTATCCCCGGCACTATGACCTTTATGACATTTCTGGTTTCTGGCTTTTATCAATCTCCCTATATAATTTTCGCCATGATCATTTGTCAGTTTATCGTCATTAAAACAATAATGCGTGTTTTTGGCACCACGAATGGCTTATTGATAAAATGAGCCATATTTTCCCTATACAAATTGAAAAATATAAGGCACGGTAACAGATCAAAAATATAAATTGGGAACAAGAAAATGCCTTTATGTAAGTTTATTAAAACTCCATTCGCGTTGGTCCTAAGTCTGTTGTTCACACAAATCTCATTTACATCAACAAGCTTTGCTACGGATACCGTAAATCCATCTTTATTTTCAAATAAAGAATATAGACAAATCGGCCCGTGGCGCGGTGGGCGAGCGACAACCATTTCCGGCGTAAAAGGCGACATTTTCACCTATTATATGGGTGCAGCGGGCGGCGGTGTCTGGAAAACCACCAACGGCGGCACCACATGGAAAAACATTTCCGACAAGGATTTTAACGTCGGCACAATCGGCGCGGTCGCCGTATCAGAGTCCGATCCAAATGTGATTTATGTGGGAACAGGTGAAGCCCCAATTCGCGGTGTTACTACCAGTCACGGTGACGGAGTTTATAAATCAACCGACGCCGGGGAAACATGGACCCATATTGGCCTACCGGACGC
>JAESUD010000163.1 GCA_016763335.1 Emcibacteraceae bacterium
CATGGATTAACGCCTCAAGTACCAATACGCATTATAGAAAATTTCGCCTCGCCAGTATTGACGCATGGCAACAGCTCGATAATGAACTGGGCCTAGGCATAATTTGGGGTGGCGCGTTAAGATGGCAACCCGAGGGCCCCGCCGCCGACAGACTTGCTAATGCTATTAATATTTTGAAAAATACTGATTATGCTTTGCAAAACCTATCACCTGACAATTTCAATATAACAGCACCGGAATTTACCCCGAACGAAATGGCTGTTGCCGGACTTTCAACAGTCGATGGTCATCTCGACCCGCTTGCGGTTACCCATAAATTAGTTGCCCGCGCGAAAGCACTCGGCGCATCCATCAAAACACCCTGCACCGTTGAGGGGCTCTTGATGAACGGCGATAAACTTCAGGGCGTTAAAACAAGCTGCGGCGATATTGCGCTTGATAGACTAGTAGTCGCGGCGGGGGTTGATACACCGGATTTAACCGCGATTATCGGTTATAAACCGCCGCTTGTTCATGCGCCGGGGATACTCGCCCATACTTTACCAGTTAAATTTTCAAGTAAAAAAGTCGTCTATGCACCAGGAATCCATTTCAAGCAATTTGCCGATGGCCGTATTGTCGGCGCCGATGCGGAAGAACCGCCGCAGAGCATTGCCCACGAACTGATCAGAAGCAAAGCCATAAAATTTCCTGATAAAGAAATTGAAAATATGCACACACAGCGCATCATTGACAAGATCGCCAATGTTTTCCCCGCTGCCAAGAACGCAGGCCCCGATCGTTTGACTTTAGGCTTTAGACCCAAAGCAAAAGATGGCTTCCCCATACTCGGCTTTACCCCCGGATCAATAGACATTTATACCGCAGTAATGCATTCAGGTGTAACCCTCGCCCCCATAGTAGGTCGCATGGTAGCAAAGGAAATTATGGAAGATAGAGCTGAGCCAATATTATCACCATACCGCCCGGAACGTTTTATATAATTCAATCAGCGAAAAGAGCGAGCACAGCTTCCGGCGGGCGACCAATTGCCGCTTTGTTGCCATTAATCACAATTGGCCGTTCAATTAATTTCGGATGCTTGATCATGGCATTTATCAATTGATCACGGGTGAGGTTTGTATCAGACAGCTTATTTTCAATATATTCCGCCTCCTTTTTACGCATTAAATCACGCGGTTCTACCCCTAACATTTTTAAAATGTGCTCCAGTTCATCAAAACTTGGCACATCATTAAGATATTGGCGAATGGTAGCCTTGATGCCCTCTTGTTCGAGTAACGCCAAAGTCTGGCGAGATTTGCTACACCGGGGGTTATGGTAAATAGTAACGGTCATTATTTATTCCTGAAATTAAATCAAACTCTCTTTCGCATATAAACAATAATTATTCATCTTTCCAACAATAATATAAAAATAAAAGATAATAAGAATGATTATTAACATTATTGACAATCATTCTTATTAGCATGTAATAATAGTCACTTAATTGGAGCATAAAAAAATGTATGTTTGTGTATGCAATGCACTAAATGAAAACACAGTTCGTGAAGCCGCCCGTAAGAATAAGGGTAGCCTTAATGCTGTACAAGTATATGAAACGCTAGGTGTTAAGCCACAATGCGGCATGTGTCTTTGTGATGCACAAAATATTTGCAATAATGAAAAAATATCACTCCAAACTACATAAACCAGTTAATAATGATTTTCACTATTATAATCAACTAGTTAACTAACTATCACTCTCCTAATATAATTGACTTTTCGCCTAATAAACCCTAATATCCTCCTGAAATAAAAACATATCAGGAGCAGGCCATGAAGGGTGACAAAAAAGTTATTGAATTTCTCAATATTGTACTCAAAAACGAATTAACCGCGATTAACCAGTATTTTCTTCATAGTCGTATATATGGCGACTGGGGGTTTTTAGCGCTAGAAAAATACGAATATGGCGAATCTCTGGACGAAATGAAACATGCCGATGAGCTGATCAAACGCATTTTATTCCTCGAAGGCCTCCCCGCCATGCAACAACTCGGGAAGCTTAAAATAGGTGAGAATGTCACCGAAATGATGAAAGGTGACCTTGAGATAGAGCTAGAAGGCCATGCTGACTTAAAAGACGCCAATAAATACTGCGAAGAAGTCCGCGATTATGTATCACGTGAACTTTTTGAAAGCATCCTTTCCGATGAAGAAGAGCATATCGATTGGTTGGAAACAAATCTTGCCTTGATCGACAGAGTAGGTGAGAAGAATTACCTACAATCACAAATGGGTTCTGCGGACTAATCAGCTTTATTTATGATCAATACCGATGGCCTCGCTAATATTGCTGAGGCCATCTTTTTTTATCAACATTTCTAATTCAGCATTAATTTTCCGAACCAATCCGGGCCCGTGGTAAACGAGCGCCGAATATAACTGCACAAGGGATGCGCCCGCTTTTATTTTTGCGTAAGCCTGTTCGCCACTGCTGATACCGCCAACGCCAATTAACGGTATTTTCCCCTCTGTCAAACGGTACATTCTAGAGAGTATTTTTGTCGACAACTCAAATAATGGCGTTCCGCTCATCCCACCCATTTCACCTTTTAAAGAAGACGTTAAGCCATCACGTGAAAGCGTTGTATTACTAACAATCAATCCATCCATTTGATGTTTTAAGACTATTTCTGCAATATCTTCGCATTCACCATCATCAAGGTCCGGGGCAATTTTAAGAAGTAACGGAGGATTATTCTCAAACTCCGCCTCGTCGCGAACAGATTTAAGTTTTGATAAAAGTTCATCAAGTGCCTCCCTACCCTGAAGTGCCCTTAAGCCAGGCGTATTCGGAGAAGAAATATTAATGGTAAAATAATCCGCCAGCCTCAGAACACGCCTCAGACCAATAACATAATCTTCAACCTGATCTTCGCTTAATTTATTAGCACCTATATTGGCCCCGACAATGCCATTATTCCTATCGCGTCCTTCAAGTTGACGGACATAATAATCAAGCCCCTGATTATTAAACCCCAACCGGTTAATAACGGCCTGATCCTGAGTAAGTCTGAAAATTCTTGGCTTATCATTACCGACCTGCGCCAGCGGTGTTACGGTACCCGTTTCTACAAAACCAAAACCCTGTTTCAACATAGGGTTATATACTTCCGCATTTTTATCAAACCCAGCGGCAAGCCCAACAGGGTTTGGGAAATCAAGACCCCATAATTTTTGAGAAAGCAATTTTGATTGCTTCATCCGCTCGGCGGGAAGCAATCCTGACTTAAGAGCAAGAATAGCCAAGCCATGTGCCCGTTCAGCCGAGAACATAAAAAGAAACGATTTAGAGAGATCATATAAATTCATCAAAATCCTCACATAAACTTTGGTTAATTGCCACCTTGTAATTCATCAATACTTACTACAGCATCCAGTTCAAGATCACCATATAAATGCGGAAACTTTTCACCATTTCTCGATACTTCCCATTTAAGAATGGTCGGATCAAGCCGATCAATTGCCACTTTTAGAAGCAACAATCTTGTTTGGTTTTTAAAATGTTTATCCAGCGTTTCCGTTACCTGATCAAAGGCAGAAAAGTGAATAAAACCATCGCGCTCATCATCCGCGGACCCTTTATAAACACCTGCATCCAACGCTTTTTCCCAATCAAATTTGGAACATATTTTATATATCACATCAACTTTAAACATCTATTTTCCATAAAAAAAACATGCTTCACTAAAAATAGCAAAGCATGTTTTAAATCATTTTAATATCAACGGATTTTATTTTTTACCGTTAGAGCCAATTGCTGAATTTCCAACAGCTTTAACCATTTCGAAAATTTTCTTTCTAACGGTAGGATCTGTAATCTTATAATAAGCCCGTACAAGCTCCAATGTTTCCCGGCGAGATAATTTATCAATTTCAAAAACCTGTTTATTACCTTCAGCCATTCCATCGGCTTTACGGGTAGTTTCTGGTGCCATTTCATCGAAGAAAAAAGACACCGGAACATCAAGAATTCTTGAGAGTTGAAACAGACGGCTAGAGCCAATTCTGTTTGCGCCACGTTCGTATTTTTGAACCTGTTGAAAAGTTAGTCCAAGAGCTTTTCCCAGCTTCTCTTGACTCATTCCAAGTAGAGTTCTTCTGAGGCGTACTCTGGCGCCTACATGAATATCTACTGGATCTGGTGATGATTTTTTGATCATGCTCATTTTTAAAGTACCTTGTTCAATATAAATTTTACAAATACTTTTCAATCTATCATTAAGTAAGATCGCCCGCCCACAAAGTATGGCTATTGTTTAGTGATGATGTTATTTAACGTCAAGCTTTATCTTCTTATCGTCGAAAATCTTCCCATCAATACAATGTTTACGATAATTAGTATAACATTAATACAAGCAAAAATCCACTCTTTGTAAAGGGAGTAATACGTCATAGTTGATATTTTGTTTGGCAGCTCGCTAAAAATGACTCCCTTTCTATTTAGGGGTAATTTATCAAGAATTCTGCCGTAAGGGTCAATGACCGCTGACATCCCCGTCCCGGCAGACCGAATAACCGGCAAACCTTCCTCAATCGCTCTAACACGTGTCTGTAAAAGGTGTTGACGAGGGCCACTACTATTTCCATACCAAGCATCATTGGTAATATTTAGGAGCCAATCCGGCCTATTTTTTATATCAACCACTTGCCCCGGAAAAATAATTTCATAACATATAAGAACACCAAAAGGCGGTAAGCCCGGTATATTAAGTGTCTTAACTCCCTCACCTTCATTAAAACCCTGCCCTCCTGGAAAAACTTGGTCGAGCCCCAAAGGTATTAAAATATTCTTGATAAATGCAGGAAGATATTCACCGAATGGTACAAGGTGACTTTTATCGTAAATACCAGCAATTTCACCCTGATCACCGATGGCAATAAAAGAGTTATAAATTTTTGTTCTTCCTTGTCCGCGCATACGTCTTGGAAAACCAGTTAATAAATTACCACCTTTACCAAGTACTCTTGAAATAAGCTGTCTTCTAAACGGTTCTTCGGACAGGGAATAAATCACCGCTGTTTCCGGCCAGATAACATGGGTTGTTCCCGGCAATCGTTCATCATCACTCATACCCATATATGTTATTAGGTTTTTACCCCAATTTTTTGCTGGCCATTTATCTTGTTGTTTTATATTAGGATGAACAATTCGTAAATTTACCCCTTCAACAAACCCGGCACTCTCAGGCATACGGTAATTTCCGTAATAAAAAATTCCGCCAATTACGAATATAGCAATGGCTGGGGCTAATAACCGATACTTTTTATCCAACATTAAAAATGGGATAAAAGTTAAAAACGCTGTGATAATGCTGAGACCATATACTCCCCAAACCGCTGTGGATTGCAGCATAACATCAGATAAACCCCAAATATAACCTGTCAA
>JAESUD010000164.1 GCA_016763335.1 Emcibacteraceae bacterium
CATTTAGCACCTGCGTCAGGCCAGCCAGTCCGAATGCGGCCAGACACCCAAAAATACCGTCCGCCAGTGCCGCACCAAGGCCAACGATAAAACCGTTCATTGGCCCCTTAGTCAATGCGCGCCTTAGGCAGATAATATTTACCGGGCCAATGGGAGCGGCCATAATAAGGCCGATAAAAACCCCCCACGGCAAATAAATTAATGACATTTATTTTATTACTTTCTTTAATGCGGCTTAAAATATAGTGCATCTGTTATAGAACTATGTTAAACGGCGGGCATGACTGATGTAAATGAACAAAATGAAGAAGTAGAAAATAAAGAAGATCCTATTCGCCTTTATATTCTTGAAGCTGTTGCGGGCGGCAAACATGTGAGCCCCAATGATATTGCCATTAAAATTGCCAAGGACCGCGCAAAAGACAGCGATCCTGATGATATTTGGCGTAAATACATGCTTGCGGTTAAGCAACAGGCCAAATCACTTGCGCGTGCCGGCCGGATTAGCATCCTTCGCCGCGGCAAGCCTATTGACCCCAATAAGATGAAGGGCCTGATGAAGTTCTCTCTTCCCGTTAAGGAAGATTAGTTGACTTTTATTGTGCCAATGATTTTTCCGTTATAATCGATCAGGATAATTTTCTCAGTAACGCTCTCTCTACCGATTCTAACGAGAATAGCTTTATCAGAACTATTTGTTGATAAAATTTCCTGTCCCGGGTCCAATGTCAAATTCATCTCAAACGGTGCAGAATTTACAGATTTTACAGGTTTTATTGTTTGATTTTGCTGATATTTTTCAACCAGGGCGGCCTCTGCACGCTTCTGATCATTATATTTCATTATCGACGCCACAACGAGGATTACAAGCATGGCAATAATTAATATTCCCAAAGTTATCACAATTCCCTTGAGTAATCGGTGATTTTTTGGCATTTGTTCTTCTGACATGATTATTCAAGCACCTCATATATATGAAACAGTGGTAGAGGAAGATGATAAAGGCCTGCGCCTTGATAAATTCCTCAGCATAAAACTGGACAACGTTAGTCGTTCCCGTCTTAAAAGCCTGATCAACGAAGGTCAAGTTTTAATGATAGATGGTGACAAGATAATGGACGACCCATCGCGCAAAATAAAGCCGGGGGAAGCCTTTCGCGTAACTGTGCCGCAAAGTATTGAGCCGGAACCGGAAGGTGAAGATATCCCGCTTGATATTTATTACGAGGATGATCACTTGCTGGTGCTTTATAAGCCGGCGGGTATGGTTGTTCATCCGGCACCGGGGAATTATTCCGGTACACTTGTAAACGCGCTAATTTATCATTGTGGTGATAGTCTATCCGGTATTAACGGCGTTAAGCGCCCTGGCATCGTCCACCGCATCGATAAAGAGACAAGCGGCCTAATGGTGGTTGCCAAAACCGATAAAGCCCATAATGGGCTGTCAAAACAGTTTGCCAAGCATACTATGGAGCGGGCTTACCTCGCGATTGTCTGGGGCGTTCCTAACCCGACCGTCGGTACAATTAATCGTCCTTTAAAACGTGACCCGAGAAACCGCCTTAAAATTGCCGTGCGTGAAGGCGGTAAAGAGGCCATTACCCATTATAAAGTTCTCAGAAGAATTGAACCGCCGAGGAAAATTACCTCGCGGGAGAATATTAAACAGGGTCTTGCGCCGAGCCTGTCATTGGTCGAATGCCGCCTTGAAACGGGCCGCACCCATCAAGTACGGGTGCATATGGCCAGCATGAGGTATCCTCTCGTGGGTGATCCGCTATATAGCCGGCGTAATAATCCACAGAAGAATTTTTCTGACCGCGCAAAAGCCGCACTATCCGAATTCAACCGTCAAGCACTTCACGCTTATGTGATCGGTTTTACCCATCCTGTTACCAAGGAGGCCTTGACATTTGAGACAGAATTACCAAATGATATGAAGCGGCTTATTAAAGCGTTAGAGTCTGTCTAAAAAAAGCCCTATTGCTTGGTTAAGATGTAAAAATGGATAAAAGGATCAGGGGTAAAACTCAAAATGGCAAATAATAATTTACCGACAATATCACCAGAAGGCAGCTTAACAAGCTATCTGCATGCGATCCGTAAATTTCCGATGCTTAAACCGGAAGAAGAATTTATGCTTGCCAAAGCGTGGACCGAACATGGTGATACCGATTCTGCCCATAAGCTGGTTACGTCACATTTGCGACTTGTGGCAAAAATTGCCATGGGATACCGCGGTTACGGCCTGCCTGTTGGTGATCTTATATCCGAAGGCAATGTTGGCATGATGCAAGCGGTAAAACGTTTTGACCCTGATAGAGGGTTCAGACTTGCAACATATGCCATGTGGTGGATTAAGGCATCCATTCATGAATATATCCTTCGTTCATGGTCACTGGTTAAAATAGGTACCACTGCCGCACAGAAAAAACTGTTCTTTAACCTCCGCCGTATCAAAGGTCAGATTCAAGCAGTTGAAGAAGGTGACCTTCACCCGGATCATGTAAAAGAAATCGCCACCCGGCTTGACGTTAAAGAAGACGAGGTAGTGCAAATGAACCGCCGTATGGCTGGTGCAGATCATTCCCTTAATGCCCCGATGCGCGCCGATATTGAAGGCGAATGGCAGGACTGGTTGGTTGATGAAAATACACCGGACCAGGAAACGGCCTATGCGGCATCCGAAGAAATGAATTATAGACGCGGCCTTATGGCAGATGCAATGGGCGCCCTTAACGAGCGTGAGCAACATATTATTAAGGAACGCCGTCTAAGCGACACACCAAAAACATTAGAAACCTTAAGCCACGAATATAATATCAGCCGTGAACGGGTTCGCCAAATCGAGGTGCGTGCCTTTGAAAAATTGCAAGAAGCCATGCAACATGCCGCCGAAGAAGACGGCATGCTGACGATCGATCAATAGCAGTTATTCAAACGGATTTTTAACTAAAATCGTGTCTTCGCGTTCAGGACTTGTGGAAAGAATAGCCACAGGTGTTTCGATCAGTTCTTCAATGCGGCGAACATATTTGATCGCGCGCGCTGGAAGATCCATCCAGCTTCTGGCACCACAAGTGCTTTCTGACCAGCCATGCATTGTTTCATAAATCGGTTTTACGTTTGCCTGATCATCGGTTGACGCAGGGAAGTAATCCAGTTTTTCACCGTGAAGTTCATAACCAATACAAATTTTAAGTTCTTCCATACCGTCAAGCACATCAAGCTTGGTAAGGGCAATGCCGGTAATACCGGAAATTTTCATTACCTGACGCACCATAACTGCGTCAAACCAGCCACAGCGGCGACTACGACCTGTTACGGTGCCAAATTCATGACCGCGCTCACCAAGTCCCTGCCCCACATCATCAAATAACTCCGTTGGGAAAGGGCCACTGCCTACACGTGTTGTATAAGCTTTGGTAATACCAAGAATATAATTAAGGCTGTTTACACCGACGCCGGAACCGCCCGCGGCTTGTGAAGCAACAACATTTGAAGACGTGACAAACGGATAAGTGCCATGATCAATATCAAGCATGATACCC
>JAESUD010000165.1 GCA_016763335.1 Emcibacteraceae bacterium
ACAACCGCACATGCCCCGCTACCACAAGCCATTGTCAACATTCCTGGCCGTTCCCATACCTGAAATTTAATATGGGTATTGTCAATAATTTCCGCCAATCCAACATTAGCCGAGTTGGGCAAAAGATCGTTCTTGGCAATATCCGCACCCGCTTTACACAGATCAACGGCGCCAAAATCATCAACAAAAAATACCAGATGCGGGTTTGCGACATTAACCGCAACCCCGTCCGACAGATCACCGCTTTTTATATCAACATGCAGCGTATCACATTCATGTGCGAGGGGGATTTTATCCCAATCAAAGGATATTTTGCCCATTTCAACACTAATATTATCGCCGTCACGGGCACAATTAAGAACCTTAAAATTAATTTCGACTCCTAGCTCATCCTGTCCGCTTTCCTCAAACAATAATAACGCAACACAGCGTGTCGCATTACCGCAAGCCTCTGCTTCCGTACCATCAGGATTATAAATCAGTACCCTTGCATAGGCACCAACACCATGCTCTGTAACCGGTTCAATAATTAAAAGCTGTTCGGCACCGGCACCGGTGCCGATATCACAAATGGAAATAATTTCATCCACCGTCGGATTGAACGGCGCCTCACGACCATCAATTATAACAAAATGATTTTGCAAGCCCTGCATTTTTACAAACGGGCGACCAAGAGGCGCTATATCAAACCAGTCTTTCATTAACTTTTAAAGAGTGATGCAACAGCATCCGTCACATAACCAATATTACTTTTAGTCAGACCTGCAATATTAACACGGCCATTTGCCATCATAAAAATACTATGGTCATGAATTAAGGATTGAATTTGCTCCGCAGTTAATGTCAAAAATGAGAACATACCATTTTGCTCGCCAATATAACCAAAGCCACTGTTCGGTGCCTTTTCAGCCATTTGTTTTACGAATAAATGGCGCATTTCTTTCACCCGGCTACGCATTTCATCAACTTCAGCTTCCCATTCAGCACGAAGCTCATCATCCCCTAAAATGTGTGCAACAACCGCTGCACCGTGATCAGGTGGCATCGAATAAATACCGCGTACCGCGAGCAACATGTGAGAAGCATTAACTTTGTTAAGTTCTGCCGTCGCGGAAACAAGCGTAACCGCACCCGCACGGTCACGGTAAATGGCAAAGTTCTTTGAATATGAACTGGCAATCATAACTTCGGGTAATTTTTCACAAAAATGCCGAACTGCATAGGCATCTTCGTCTATACCATTGGCAAAACCTTGATACGCAATATCAATGAATGGAACAAGATCGCGTTCCGCCATAAAATCCGCAAGCTCATTCCATTGTTCAACGGATAAATCAGCCCCTGACGCATTATGGCAACACCCATGAAGAACGATAACATCACCCGCTTGCGCTTGCTTCAGGTCTTCTATCATTCCTTCATAAAGAAACTCGCCTTTTTTAATATCATAATAACGATATGGTTTTGTTTTCAAGCCCACACCTTTGGCAATGCCGTAATGATTTGGCCAGGTTGGGTCGGATATCCATAGAGTTGCATCGGGTTTGCAGGTTTTAATAAACTCTGCACCAATTCGAATGCCTCCCGTACCGCCCGGTGCCTGAATAGTGGTAACGCGCCCTTCTTTAAGGGCTGGATGATCATCACCGAAAAGCAGTTTTTGAACTGCCATATTAAAATCCGGGTTCCCAGCAGGTGAAATATATCCCTTGGTTTCCTGATGAGTAACCAGATACTGTTCAGCCTTTTTCACCGTTTTTAATATTGCCGTAACACCATCTGCGTCCTTATAAACACCAACACCCAAATCTACTTTGTTTGGGTTTGTACACGCCCGATACATGGTAGAAACGAGTAAAATGGGATCATCGCCCACTTCTGATAAACCATTAAAAATCATAAACTGTCCTTTTACTTTTCAGATATAGCCAGGTTTACACCTAGCCCCATTAACGCTGACCCAGATACCCAGCGCATTATTTTTTGAGTTTTTTGCGACTTCTTTAAGCCACCAATTACCGCAGATGTCAGAAAAATCACGCCAACATCCACCAATGTAAATAAAATATTATCAATAACGCCTAAAATCACAAATTGTAGCCATAATGGGTAATCGGCCGATGGATCGACAAATTGTGGCAAAAACGCAATATAGAAAATAATTACTTTCGGATTTAATATTTCCACCATCATGCTATCAAAGAAAACTTTTTTACTAAGGCTGCTTTTAACATGGGGAAGCTCAGTCGCGTCAAGCTTGCCACGGATCATACCAATACCAAGCCAGACAAGATAAACCGCGCCGCAAACCTTAAGTGCCGTATATGCCATAGGCGCATGGGTAAAAATCGCCGATAACCCGGCGGCCGCCGCGGCAATATGAACCAGCCCGCCAATATGAATACCAAACGCCGCAAAAGCGCCACCGCGCTTTCCTTCGCTCATGGTTTGGGCCGCCGTATATAAAATGGCAGGTCCCGGAATAAAAGCAAAGATTGCAGCCGCAATAAAAAACGGAATAAGCTGTTCAATTGATGGCATCTATAAATGGTTCCTAATTTAAAAATGATTTTTTATTTAGAACATATTTAGGAAGCCATTCCTATAAAAAAATGCGGCCTATCCAAAAAGAATAAACCGCATTTTAAAATCTTTATTTATTATTCAGCAGGCTGTTCTGTTGCACTTGCCTCACCGACCTTGATAAAGCGGCTTGTGATTACCCCCGCCGTCATTGAACCATTCACATTAAGCGCTGTACGCGCCATATCAATCAACGGTTCAATAGATATCAGAAGCGCAACAATTTCAATAGGAAGCCCCATTGCTGGCAGTACGATCATCGCAGCAAAAGTGGCGCCACCACCAACGCCCGCGACACCAAATGAATTAATCGTCACAATCATCACAAGGGTCGCAAGGAACTGAAAATCAACCGTTACACCAACCGTTGGCGCCACCATAACAGCAAGCATTGTCGGATAGATACCCGCACAACCATTCTGGCCAATTGTTGCACCAAATGTTGCGGCAATATTGGCTATTGATTTTGGCACACCAAGTTTACGCGTCTGTGCATCAACATTAAGCGGGATACACGCGGCAGAACTTCTGGACGTAAACGCAAATGTAAGCACCGGAAATACACCTTTAAAGAATTTACGCGGATTAAACCCGGTCAGTGTCAGTAGCCCGCCATGAACCACAAACATAATGGCAATGGCCACATAAGAAGCGACAATGAATTTACCCAAATTAAGTATATCCGCGAGACTTGAGCCCGCGACAACTTTGGTCATAAGTGCCATAACCCCGTACGGTGTAAATGACATGATCATTTTCACAAGGCTCATAACAATCGCCTGCGCGATATCCACAAAATGCAAAAATGATTTTTTATGTTCTTCATTTTCTTTCATGACCTTTAGGGCGGCAACACCAAACAAAACGGCAAAAACAACCACCGAAATAATCGACATCGGCCCGGCGGCACCAGATAAGCTTGCAAAAATATTTCTCGGTACAAATGAAACCAACATTGACGCAACACTTAAATCAGAAACTCTATCCACTCGACCTTCAAGAACCAAAGCACGCGCCGCTTCCTTATCGCCGCTCACCAGTCCATCAGCTGTAAGGCTGAATAAATCTGTAACGCCGATGGCAACCAAAGAAGATATCATTGTTGTAAAAATAAGAACACCAACAACCATACCACCAATTCTGCCAAGCGATGTCACCTCATCAATGCGAACAACCGCCGCAATCATCGACACCAGAATAAGTGGCATGATGATCATATAAAGAAGACTGATATAACCATTGGCAATCACATTCGTCCATTCAAGTGTGCCGGCTATAATGGCAGCACCACCATCAGCATATAAAAATTGTAGCGCAAAGCCAAAAGCGACCCCAACAATAAGTCCCATGAAAACTTTACGTGAAAGCTTCATGTCTCCTTTGCTGAATTTAGCCAGCAATATAATAAGCCCGACAAAAACAGCCAAATTAGCAATAATCGTATAAGACATTAAAAAATTCCCTTCATACATAAGGCGCAGTAAAATTCTGCGCCACGTCTACCTGTTTTAAAAAAATATATAATTATCAAAATCCAATGAGATCCTGATTCTAATCAAAATATAAATTACTGGTTATATTAGAATATATTTTCTAATATTGACATTATATAGGTTTATAATTTCTATATTTCAATATTATTAGAATATATACATTTTATTTCCTATGTAAATATATTAAATATGTACAATATAATTGCTGACTAACGCCAAAAATGGTATCAAGCGACATCAGGTGGATGAAGCTGCCTGTGTCTGCAAAAGACATCGTCACTTCTTTTAATCTTTATCATAATTAATCGCCTCGGTAACAGCAGACATGTAAGCCGATCAAGGAACTAATTATGGATAGAATTATCAAAATTAAAAATAAAGCTAAAATACTTGCCCGCGAAAAAGGCATTAAAACCAAGACAGCCCTCGATTTACTTGCGCAGGAAAATAATTTTTCAAACTGGAAGTCTTACAAAAATTCGTTAGATGTTTTCTGGTATAAAAAATCATCGCCTTTTTTAAACCATTGGTTCGCCAAACATGTTGATGCTTTAAGTCATCAAGAACAGAATGGCGGTTATATCCTTACTTTCAAGGGGCAATATTTTGTCACAGAAAAGGAATATATCGAACATCTTGGCCTCAACCCAGATGACCCGATATGGAATATAATTCATTATGATGTCAGCCATTCGAACGCTTTAAAAAAGCTCACCCGTGTTTTTAAAACTAAATCTTAAACAATATCTATTAGCGCGGGAAGCAGAACACACCATTTCCCGCGCACTATTTACGCCGCCCTTTTAGTCGGTTATATTCCTTTCATAATAAAATTTATAATGGGAGAGATATAATGGGAAAATTACCAATTTTAATAGCCAGTATTTTTGCAATATTCATTGCGCATACTGCCGTTGCTCAGGACTATTCGAAATATAGCGAAGAAGCCCTCAAAGAAATTCTTGATGAAATTGCCGTCGTCGAAACAAA
>JAESUD010000166.1 GCA_016763335.1 Emcibacteraceae bacterium
AGGATTAGTTGCTTCTTTGATATTGAATGCATTCCTCGCCGGGTACATGCTTTCAAGGGCTGTAAAACCCATGCGCCCGCCACCGATGCCACCATTCGAACGCATGAATTTCGCCCTCGAACAAGTAAGCCCAAAATATAGAACAGAGATTGAAAGCTTGATAGACAGAAACCTTTCAGATTTACGAAACTCTATGTTTGAGATGAGAAAAGACTTCGATAAAGTTACCCCGATTTTAGTAGCTCCTGAGTTTGATATTCAGGCACTTGAAGCCATTCAACAGAGCTTATTAATTCAAGACAAACGATCAAAAACCGGATTGTTAATATTGATGATAGATATTGCAAACATACTTCCCAATGAAGAAAGAATCAGATTTTTTAAAGAATTTTCATTTGATCGCCCCTCGCGGCCCCGAGGTCCTGGCATGTTTAGAAATAATCCCAGGCCCGGTCCGAAGGATCCCTATTTTCCACGGTAAAAAATAATTTTCGACAGTTTTGTTTATGCCAACCGTTACAGTTATTGGTTACTAAATAAAATTTAACCAGAAAAGGAAATTATTATGACGCCGATTTCAAATAGCGGTGTATCCTCAACGCTGATGCAACAAATGCAACAGTCACGCCAGAATATATTTAAGGATGCCGATACAGACAGTAACGGCAGCCTCAGCATTGAAGAATTTAGTGCTGCTGGACCGAAAGACGCAAATGGAAATAACATTGCTCCCCCTTCCGGCGCCCCTGATGTTAAAGAAATGTTTTCTTCCCTTGATACTGATGGTGATGGAAGTTTAACCCAGAGTGAAATGGATGCGGGACACCGCAAACAAAAGAACGACAATCAAAGTAATATATTATCTGAAGGCATGTTGTCGGAACTATTCAGTCAACTTAAAAATGACGCCGCTTCTTTCTTTAATGATGCTGATCAGGACGGTGACGGCAATCTGACCTTTGATGAACTTGAAACGGCATTAGCTGCGGAAGAAAATGAAGCACCTGCGGCTGCCCCACCACCACCTAGCGGCGGCCCTTCTGGCCCACCACCATCTGATGAAGCAAGCTCAGATCAACAGATTTTTGATGTTCTTGATACTAACCAGGACGGCACCGTTTCACTTGAAGAACTTCTCGCTGTTTCTGAAGAAGATGAAACAGAACAGCCACAGGAAGAATATTCTGAAAATTTATTGCAATCGGAATTCACAAAATCTCTTCTAACATTACAGGAACAACAAGCCGCTTAATGTTATTTAAAAACTGTTCGTAGAATAATAATATTCCATTCCAAGGTTTCTTCCTCCCTTTTTGAGATAAGATTATTAGCCAATTTTACGAACACCCCCGGATGGTGGCTTTAAATAGTCACCATCCTCCCCTTGTTTAGATAATCATTCACTTCAATTCATCTGGGTATGCTTTTTTAAAAGAAATTACGAGTAATATGGAACTTCAAACTAAAAAACTTAACGCGCACATTACACATCTATTTATATTGATATCATTGACGTTATTATTTTCTTGTAGCGGGCATAAAAAGCCCAACATGAAAAATCGTTTTGAAATGGAAAAACAAAAGATCATTGAGGAATGGGATATAGATGGTAATGGCATCATAAATTGTATGGATCAGTCCTTAAAACGAAGACAGCAGTTTACGCAATCTGATTTAGATAAAAATAATTTTCTAGATGTTAAAGAATTCAGAATGGCTCCTTGGGGCAGCGCTGCTTTTGCAGCCGAATACCTCTCTTCATACGACCAGAATAATGACAGCCTGGTTTCCTTGAGTGAATTTGAAAATAAACCTGATCCTTTTTTCGTTAGATTAGACAAGAATCAAGACTGTATTGTAAGTGATGATGAGATTAAAAAAATGCGGCCAAACAGGCGAATGAGAAAACGCACATAATCTAAAACTCATCATCAAAAATTACAAAGCTTTTTTTCGCCACAAATAATAAACCACAGGCACGATCAAAAGCGTGAGTATCATGGCACTTACCATACCACCAACCATTGGTGTGGCAATGCGGCTCATGATTTCTGACCCGGTGCCAGTGCCATAAAGAATTGGCAGCAGACCGACGATCACGGAACCCGCGGTCATCATAATAGGTCTGATCCGCATACCAGCACCATGCAATACCGCTTTCATCAGGTCATTGTCATTTGGTTTATCAACATCATCAAGCATCTGATGATAAGACTGATTTAAATAGACAAGCATGATTACACCAATTTCCACCGCGACCCCCGCCAGAGCGATGAAACCCACGGCAACGGCGATAGAAAAATTGTACCCTTGTATATACATCAACCAAATACTTCCCACCAAAGCAAGTGGCAACGTACCCATGATGATGGCTACTTCAACAAAGTTTCTAAAGTTCATAAATAACAATATGACGATAATTGCCAGTGTGAGTGGGATTACATAGGTTAGTTTTTCTTCTGCGCGCAGCATATATTCATACTGTCCTGACCAATTTATCGAGTACCCCGCTGGCAATTCAAGCTGATCACGAACCGCCGCTTGTGCGGCCTCAACATAACCACCAATATCAACATTTGCGATATCAATGAAGACCCAACCGTTAATTCTGGCATTTTCACTTTTAATACCTGGTGGGCCGTCTTCGATATAAATACGTGCTACGTCACCGAGGGCAATACGTTGGCCGCTTGGTGTCACTACTGGCAGAAGCGAGAGTTGCTCCGGTCCGTTACGGTAATCCTGCGGATAACGAATGTTGACAGGGTACCTTTCAAGTCCCTCCACGGTTTGCGTGACATTCATCCCTCCAATAGCAGTGGCAATCACTTGCTGAACATCCGCAATGTTAAGGCCATATCTTGCAGATTTTAATCGGTCAATATCAATTTTGATGTAGCGCCCACCTGCGACACGTTCCGCGTAAACGGATGTGGTGCCTTTTACGTTAGGTAATATTTTCTCAAGTTGCTTACCTATATCCTCAATAACCGATAATTCTGGCCCTGCAATTTTAATGCCGACCGGGGTTTTGATGCCCGTCGCCAACATATCAATACGGGTTTTGATCGGCATGACCCATGCGTTGGTCACTCCCGGTATTTTTACAAGCGCGTCAAGTTCGTCAATAATATCCTGTGTTGTAAGGCCATCCCGCCATTGATCGCGCGGTTTCATTTTGATAAAACTTTCAATCATGGTGAGCGGCGCAGGGTCGGTGGCGGTTTCCGCTCGTCCAACTTTACCCATTACCAGTTCCACCTCGGGTACGGAACGGATCAACTTATCAGTTTGCTGCAAAAGCTCCCGCGCCTTACCAATGGAAATGCCAGGGTAGGTCGTTGGCATATACATCAAATCCCCTTCATCAAGAGGCGGGATAAATTCACTGCCTATTTTATCCAACGGCCAGAATCCGATACCCATAATAACAAGAGCACCAACCAATGTTAATTTTGGCGATTTAAGCACACCTTTTAAGGCCGGCATATACATAGACGTTAAAAAACGGTTCACGGGGTTTTTATGTTCCGCTATTACTTTCCCGCGAATAAAATATCCCATCAAGACTGGCACAAGCGTAATGGCAAGAACGGCCGATGCGGCCATGGCATATGTTTTGGTAAATGCAAGCGGAGAGAACATCCGTCCTTCTTGCGCTTCCAATGTGAAGACGGGAATAAAACTGACGGTAATAATAAGCAGCGTGAAAAATAAAGCGGGGCCGACTTCCGACGCCGCCTTGGCAACAATTTGCCATCGATTTTCATTTGTTAAAGGTGTTTTTTCCATGTGTTTGTGCATATTTTCAACAAGCACAATTGAACCATCAATCATCGCACCGATGGCGATGGCGATACCCCCTAACGACATGATGTTGGCGTTTAATCCTTGCATATACATAACGGTAAAAGCCATCAATATGCCCACAAGCATGCTCACGATAACCACCAATGATGAACGAATATGAAAGAGAAAAACCACACAGACAAGAGCGACAATAAAAAACTCTTCAATAAGTTTTTCCCAAAGATTATCAACAGCCCGATCAATCAAATCGCTTCTGTCATAGACGGTGATGATTTCAACACCTTCAGGCAGACCCTGTTTTAATTGTTCAAGCTTTTCTTTTACACCTTCAATGGTTTTTTCGGCATTTTCACCGTACCGCATAACGATAATGCCGCCTACGGTTTCGCCTTCACCATTTAGATCGGCAATACCACGACGCATTTGAGGCCCTATTCCAATTTCAGCAACATCTTTCAGCATAAGCGGGGTGCCGTTTTGATTAACACCAAGCGGTATATTTCCAAGATCTTGTTCGTTTTGAATATATCCAGTGGCGCGCACCATATATTCCGCTTCTGCCATTTCAATAACTGAGGCACCAATTTCCTGATTACCCCGTTGAATAGACGTTTGGATATGTGAAAGCGGCACACCAAAAGCCCGTAATTTATCAGGGTCAACTTTCACCTGATATTG
>JAESUD010000167.1 GCA_016763335.1 Emcibacteraceae bacterium
AGCAAAAATTGCCAAATCCGTTGAAGCCTTTAAAAAATGGCGCAATGTACCTGCACCACGTCGTGGCGAACTCGTTCGTATCCTCGGAAATATTCTTCGTGATAAGAAAGAAGCTCTTGGTTCACTGGTTACTCTTGAATGCGGAAAAATTTATCAAGAAGGTCTTGGCGAAGTTCAAGAGATGATTGATATTTGTGATTTTGCTGTTGGCCAAAGCCGTATGCTACACGGTCTTACAATTGTTTCAGAACGTCCACTTCATAAAATGCGTGAAATATGGCAACCACTTGGCCCTGTTGGCATCATTAGTGCCTTTAACTTCCCAGTTGCTGTTTGGTCATGGAATGCGGCTCTTGCTCTAGTATGTGGCAACTCAACAATTTGGAAATCTTCTGAGAAATCACCGGTTACTGCTCTAGCATGTCAAAAACTTTTCGACCTAGCATGTGCTGAATTTGGTGATGATGCACCGGAAGGTCTTTCTCAAATCCTTACTGGTGATAGAGACATCGGCGAGACACTTGTTAATGACGAACGTGTTGCGCTAATCAGTGCAACAGGCAGTTCTGCAATGGGCCGTATCGTTGGTGCCAATGTTGCTAAACGTTTCGGCAAATCAATTCTTGAGCTTGGCGGTAATAATGCCATCACTGTTTCAAAACATGCTGACCTTAATATTGCGTTTCAGGGTATCGTATTTGGTACTGTCGGCACATGTGGTCAACGTTGTACAACAACACGCCGTTTGTTTGTTCATGCAGACGTTTATGATGATCTTATTCCACGTATCAAAAAAGCTTTTGGTGGTGTTTCTATCGGTAACCCGCTTGATGAAGCCACGCTTATGGGCCCGCTAATTGATGAAGACAGCTTTAATAACATGGAAGCAGCCCTCGAAGTTGCCAAAAGCAACGGCGGCATTGTAACTGGCGGCGGACGCGCACTTGAAGGTGAGTACCCGAATGCATATTACGTAAATGCTGCACTTGTTGAAATGGCCGGTGATGTCGATAACGTAAAAACAGAAACATTCGCACCAATTCTTTATGTGTTCAAATATACTGATCTGGATGATGCAATTTTCCGTCAGAACGATGTGCCACAAGGTTTATCTTCTGCAATTTTCACAACCAATATCCTCGAAGCAGAAATATTCACTTCTGAAGTTGGTAGTGATTGCGGTATCGCAAATGTTAATATCGGTACAAGTGGTGCTGAAATCGGTGGTGCTTTCGGCGGTGAAAAAGAAACCGGCGGCGGACGCGAAAGTGGGTCTGATGCATGGCGTGGTTACATGCGCCGCATGACAAGTACAGTAAACTACTCAACTGAACTTCCCCTTGCACAAGGGATTAAGTTTGATACTGAATAAAATAATTTCAAGGCCTTATACGCCTTAATATTATTTTCAAAATTATATTCTGGCCCACCGTTGAGAAAATTCTCACGGTGGGCCTTTTTTTTACGCCTTTATTATTCCCGTACCTATATCAAATTTTTTTGTTTCAATGGGCAATCGAATCCGTTAATACTGACTGATATTAATAATGATAATTAACAAGAATTAACAATGACACGATATTTAAGTGATTTAAGAATTGGTGAAACCAGTATTATACAAGGGTTTGACACCGCCCGACTTCATGATCAGGAATTTGCCGCAGACCTTGAAGACAGGTTGCTTGAAATTGGTTTTGAAGAAGGACTGGGTGTTGAAGTGCTCCATCAAGGCCCATTTGGTCGTGATCCGCTTGCCGTAAAAATCGGTACTATGACCGTCGCGTTAAGACGGACAGAAGCAAGTGCAATTATTTTACAAAATGGTGACAACAAATGACGGCGATGAGAGCGGCGCTAATCGGCGCGCCAAATTCCGGTAAAAGCTCCCTTTTTAATACCCTGACGGGAAATCATCAGAAGGTTGCTAATTATCCCGGCGTGACAGTTGAGCGCCGTTCAGGTCTTGTGACAACTGTTTCCGGCCATGAAATAAAATTGATTGATTTGCCGGGTATATACAGCCTTAATGACCGTAGCCTTGATGAAAAAATCAGCCGCGAAGTTATTACCGGTACACACGCAAGCGAACAACAACCTGAAGTGCTGATTTGCGTCATTAATGCAACAAATCTCCGCGTACATATTCGTCTTGTACTTGAGCTAAAGACCTTGGGCCTGCCGATGATTGTCGCGCTTAATATGCATGACCTCGCAACCCGGGACGGTATTGAAATTGACACACAACGTCTTTCCGAAGAGCTCGGCATTCCGGTCATTACCACAGTAGCCGTTAAAAAAAGTGGCGTTGCACGGCTCATAGAATTTCTTGACCGCGACGCTAGCGCCTATGATAAAACCAAAAATAATCTAACTGAAACCACCACCCGCGCATTACAAAAAGAAGCGGGCCGTATCACTAAGCTCGTGCAGATTAGCGAAGGCGGTCAACATAAAATGACCCGCATACTCGATAGCGTTGCTCTGCATCCGTTTTTTGGCTTAATTTTATTTTTTGCCATGCTGTTTTTTATGTTTCAGGCGGTATTCAGCTGGGCAGAAGCCCCAATGGACATGATCGAAGGCGGCTTTACCATCATCGGCGAACTGGTTGCCTCCAATTTACCCGATAACTGGTTTAGAAGCTTCATAGAAGATGGCTTGATTGCCGGGGTAGGAAGCGTGCTGGTATTTTTACCGCAAATTATCATCCTTTTTAGCTTTATACTTTTACTAGAAGCCAGCGGGTATATGGCCCGGGCCGCTTTCATCATGGATAAGCTAATGGCCATGGTCGGGCTTAATGGCCGGGCTTTTATCCCGCTACTTTCCAGTTTTGCCTGTGCAATTCCGGGAATTATGGCCACCCGCACCATTGCCAATCACCGTGACCGCATTACCACCATTATGATTGCCCCGTTAATGACCTGTTCGGCACGTTTGCCGGTTTATACCTTGCTGATTTCCGCCTTTATCCCCAACACGAAAGTGATGGGATATTTCGGACTTCAAGGCGTGGTATTTTTCGCGCTTTATATGGCCGGTATCGTCAGCGCTATCATCGTCGCCGCAGTGATGAAAAAAACCATCACCAAAGGCACATTACAGCCATTCTTAATGGAACTGCCCAAATATCAAATTCCTCGCCTGAACCAAATATTACTTGGTCTTTGGCAACGGGTACGCACCTTTTTGCGCCGCGCCGGTACCATTATTCTTTATGCCGCTATCGCTCTTTGGGCTTTGACGCTTTATCCCGGTGCGCCAAAAGACGCGACAGAACCGGATATTTATTATAGCTTTGCTGGTTTAATCGGTCGTACACTACAGCATATTTTCGAGCCGCTCGGTTTTAACTGGGAAATATCTATTGCCCTCGTCCCCGGCATGGCCGCCCGTGAAGTAGTTGTAAGTGCCCTTGGCACCGTCTATGCCCTTCAGGGCAGCGACGACCAAGTGGCGCAGAGCCTCTCTACCATACTGCAAACCGCATGGCCGCTTTCCACCGCGTTGTCGTTTCTTGCATGGTTTGTTTATGCCCCGCAATGCTTGGCAACACTGGCCACCACCCGCCGTGAAACCAACAGCTGGGGATGGACCTTCTTCATGACAGGCTATTTATTTGCACTAGCCTATCTGATCGCCTTCATTGTCAACATTACCGCCAAAGCGCTTATGGCATAAAAAAAGCCCCATCATAAAATGGGGCTTTTCAAAATTTATCGAGAAAGTTTTATTTGCCTTGAACTAATTTGTTTGTGAGCGTTCCAACGCCTTCAACAGTTATTTCATAAACATCGCCCGGCTGCATTGGGCCCGTATCACCCATAGTGCCTGACCAGATAATATCACCCGGTTCAAGTGTGAAATATTTGGATATATAATGAACCATATAATTGAAATTGAAAATCATACCGGACGAATTGGCCCTTTGTGATTTAACACCGTTATGGCGCCCTTCAATATCAAGGTTGGTATAATCAAGTCCAGTGACAAGTTGCGGACCCACGGGATTAAAGTTTTTTGTCCCCTTGGCGCGCGTCCATTGAATATCATTTGCCTGCCAATCACGTTCTGAACCGTCATTGCCGATGGTGATACCAAAAATATAATCAGCCGCATCTTCGAGCGCTACATTCTCCGCTTTTTTACCGATCACAATGACCATCTCAGCTTCATAATGAAAATTAGTGGCGCCAACGGGGCGAACCATGTCGTCTTCCGGGCCGATGATTGAGCTAACCGGAACCGTAAAAAGGCCCGGCTTTTTTGTCGTATCTTGAGTGATGCCAAAAGTTTCTTTTTTATGATCGCTATAATTAAAAGCGGTCATGAATGAAATCTTCGGATCAACTGGCGCTTTTAACACAACATCGCCGCGATCCACAGATGAGCCCGTACGACTGCCGCCAAGATACGGCGCATCGCTTAATTGATGAATGGTTGAACCAATGATTTCTCCCCATGAAACCTTGCCATTTTGCTCGTAACGCACATAATTTTCAGCAGACGCGCTTGCTGCCATTGTTAAGGCAGCAATAATACCTGCTACCGTTGTTCTTAGCTTCATTTTTATTTTCCTTGTACAACTTTGTTTTTAAGAATGCCTACGCCTTCTATCTCTACTTCATAAACATCACCAACATGAAGTGTTTCTGATGTTCCGATCGTACCTGACCAGATTATATCACCCGGTTCAAGCACAAAATATTTTGAAATATAACTGACCATTTCTTCAAAATTATGGATCATTTTTGATGTATTGCCGCGCTGGCGTACTTCACCGTTAAGCCGGGCCGTCAAAGTCAGGTTATTATGATCAAGCCCGGTTTCAAGCACCGGTCCAACGGCATTAAACCCATAGGCCCCTTTACCGCGAAACCACTGAATATCATCGCTGATCCAGTCACGCGCCGAAACATCATTACCCGCAGTAACACCAAAAATATAATCACCCGCATCTTCCACGGAAACATCCTTAGCTCGTTTGCCGATAACAATCACCGTTTCTGCTTCATAGCCAATAATTTCACTATCTGCAGGATGGATAATATCATCTTCTGGTCCAACGAGCGAGCTTGCCGGTACCATGAATAATCCGGGATAAGCTGTGGTTTTTTGTCCTTCCGGAATGTGATTTTCATAATTAAACCCCGTCATATAAACATCACGTGGATCAACCGGGGCCATTAATTTAACCATCTCGCGTTTAACCGTCACTCCGGTTTCTATGCCGCCCAAATATGGCGCGTCAGAAAGTGTGAAAATCACCTCACCTTTAAGCTCGCCCCATGATGTTTTGCCGTCCTGCTCAAACCGCACATAGCTCTTTGCTGACGCAAGGCAGGGAATAAGTAAGCTGATAACAACCGCGAGCAAAATATGCTTTAAATTATATTTCATTATCCATCCCGTATTTAAAATATTATATGCCAATACCGTAATCTTTTAAGGCAAGAATGTCAAAGTCACTTGAATTAAGTTTATACTTTTGAAACTCGTTGAATTTGTTATAATTGACATTATAATATCGCCAAACAATCAGACCCCATATCCGGAGGAAAAAAGATTAATGAAAATACTTGTCCCTGTTAAGCGTGTAATTGATTATAACGTCAAGGCGCGTGTCAAATCTGATGGCAGCGGTGTTGAGCTCGCCAATGTAAAGATGTCTATGAACCCGTTTGACGAGATTGCAGTTGAAGAAGCGATCCGTCTTAAAGAAGCGGGCACCGCCTCGGAAATTATTGCTGTATCCATCGGCCCTGATAAAGCCCAGGAAACACTCCGCACCGCCCTTGCCATGGGCGCCGATAGAGCTATTCTGGTAAAAACAGACGACGAGGTTGAACCACTCGCCGTAGCAAAAATTTTAAAAGCCATTGTAGCAGAGGAGAATCCCGAGATAGTCCTAATGGGCAAACAGGCCATTGACGATGACTGTAATCAAACAGGTCAAATGCTCGCCGCGCTTCTTGGTTGGGGGCAGGGCACGTTTGCTTCAGAAGTGAAAATGGATAATGGTTCGGTGAATGTCACCCGTGAGATTGACGGTGGCCTTGAAACGATTAAGCTAAGTCTGCCGGCGGTGATCACATCTGATCTTCGCCTTAATGAACCACGCTACGCATCACTGCCCAATATTATGAAAGCAAAGCGTAA